>JACSRG010000845.1 GCA_014879865.1 Anaerolinea sp. | reverse complement strand
CACCCCGGCGGCGAATCAAACCGGCATGGCGACCATCACGCTCACCGTCAGCGACGGCGCTCTGACTGCACAGGACACGTTTGTCCTCACCGTCAACGCCGCGCCGCCCGGCAACACCGCCCCGACCATCAGCGATGTGGTGAACCAGTCGATCAGCGCGAACACCAGCACGGGCGCGCTGGCGATCACCGTCGGCGACGCGGAGACCGCACCCGGTTCGCTCATCCTGACCGCCACTTCCAACAATCAAACGCTCGTGCCGGACGCCAACATCGTCCTCGGCGGCGCAGGTGCAAGCCGCAGCGTTGACGTGACTCCGGCATTGAACCAGACCGGTGTGGCGATGATCACTCTGACGGTCAGCGACGGATCACTCACCGCGCAGGATACGTTCACGGTGACGGTGACCAACCCCGCTGTTGACTCTGACGGCGACGGGTTAACCGATGCAGAGGAAATCGCGCTCGGCACTGACCCGAACAACCCGGATACTGACGGCGACGGTTTCAGCGACGGCGAAGAAGTCGCCGCCGGGAGCAGCCCACTTGACGCCGCCAGTACGCCGAACACCGTCGGTGGTGGACAGCAGGCAGTCTACCCGCCCCCGCCGCCCGTGCCGCTGCTCGGCGATTTCGATGGCGTGATCATCAACGATGTACTGCGCGCCGCCGTGCCCGATTCGCTGCGCTATGGCGTGTTCGCGCGGTTCATCGCACGGAACAGCGCGTTTGTGACCAGTCCAGCCCAGTTGGGCAACGCCGCGCTGATCAATCTGGGCGTGATCCATGCCATCGACATCTTCACTACGCCGGGTGTTCACATGACCGAAGGCGTGCAGATTTGCCTGAGCGGAGTTGGAACGCTGTACTTCCTCGATGCCGCCTCGTCGCCGCGTCTGGTAATGCCGGTGCAGGCAGTCGTACAGAACGGCTACTCGTGCGCGACGTTGTTCTCGCCCGGCACGCTCGTCATGACACAGCGGAGCGCGGATGCTGCTGAAGCAAACAGCACGGATGGGACAGCATTGGCGAACTGTTCGGTAACGACGAATTACGCCGCGCGTTTGCGCGCCGAGCCAAATTTGTCCGCCGACATCCTGACGATTGTCCCGTTTGGAACGCACCTGTCGGCAAGCACGCGCAGCGCAGGCTGGTATCAAGTCAGCTTTGATGGCAGCACAGGCTGGATCGCGGCGGAACTGCTGATCCTCGAACCAACCTGTCTGAACTAAGCAGGTACGCAAAACGTCGGGCGGATCGACTCCGCCCGACGTTGCAGGTTATTTCAATGCGGCGAGGATGGTATCGGGGTTGTCCGTGATGATTCCGCTTACGCCGAGCGTGACGAGGTCCACTGCGCGCTGCGGATCGTTGACCGTCCACGTATTGAGGATGCGTCCATGCTGCTTATGTTCCGCAACAACCTGCGCGTCGATGTCCTGATAGTAGGGATGGAACGCCTCATACGTAAAGGCACTGTCATTCATCGCGGCGCGGACAAGCAAATCGTCAGCGACCGCGTACAGGAAACCGATAGGCACATCCGGCATGATCTGGCGAAAACGCATCAACGCCAACGGGTTGAACGAGGACACGATCACGCGCTGTTCCATACCGTGACGGTGGATGCAGTCGGCGACGACCTGCTCAACGCCGTCTGTCTGTTCGGAAATCGACTTGATCTCGACGTTGACGAATAAGCGTCGTCCGACCGCCTCGAACACTTCATCCAGCGTCGGAATGCGCACGCCCGCAAAGCGCGTGTCGTACCAACTGCCCGCGTCGAGTGCCTTGAGTTCGGCTAAAGTCTTCTCGACGATTCTGCCACTGCCATCAGTCGTCGCGTCGATCTCGAAATCGTGGAGGATGACCGGAAAACCGTCGCGGGAACGGTGGACATCCAATTCGATCCCGTGCGCGCCCTGCTCAGCCGCGAGTTCAAAGGCGGGCAGCGTGTTCATCGGCGCGTATGCCCGTGCGCCCCGGTGACCGAACACCAGCGGTTCGCCTTCGTACATCGCTTGAATAATCTGGTTGGCGTTAATTTGATGCCTCCTCAAGTTCGACCAAATGCAGGTTGTGGCGCATCCCCATACGCTCAAACAGCACCCGCGCATGCGTCAAATGTGCCGCGCGGGTCGCCGAAGCACGGGGAGCGTGTCGTCCTAGTTCGTAAGAAGCCAGTGCTTCTGCGTAGGGTGTATTGTGTGTGATCGCCAATGTCCGGCTATGTTCCCAGAGTTCAACCGCGCGCTGAGCGTTACCCGTCAGCCATTCATAGCGCCCCTCGATTGCCAGCATCAGTGCCGTCCCGGCGACATACCGTTCGCCGTACTGGGTGATGCGCTGCATCAGCGACGCGCTCCGGGCGCGCAGCGGTTCGGCGTCGTCCGGTTGAGATTCCCATAAACCGAACAACACTTCCGCGCAGTTGGGAATCGAGAACATATCATGAGCGGTGGGCAGCACAATCTTGTCGATTTCCGCCAGCGCGTACGGCAGCGCGATCAGCGCCGCATCGTGCAAACCGAGTCGGAAGTAGATCATGGCGAGGTACGTCCACCGGGTGCTTGCCAGAATATTCGATGCGCGGATGAGTTCCCCGCGCTGCTCAAGATGCTTCAGCGCCGCGTCAAGCTGACCGAGATACGCTTCCAACTGCCCGATCCCTGCCAGCGCCCGGATCTGCCCGGTGATGTTTTCCCCCCGGCTTGCCGTATCGTACTCACGGCGGCGAATTTCCATGCCGCGCTGCAAGTCACCGCGCCATTCGTAGCTCACCGCGAGGTTCATCAGCGTCGCCCGTTCGCGGATCAAGTCGCCAATCTGGCGATAGAGCCGCGCACTGCGTTCGCCATCGCGCATACTCTCATCCCAACGGGCGGCAAATGTCCAATAATAGGCGAGATTTGACAGCGCGTGCGCCAGCGTCGCCAGATCGCCCTCATCTGGCAAGGACTGAAGGATCGTTTCGGCGCGCGCGGCATAGTCCGCCGCCTGTGGGAGATCGGGGATCGTCATCAAAATCGTCGCCAGCATCGCATAGCAGTTAGCGCGATCCAGCGGCGTTCCGATCCGCTCCTGTAATTCGGTTGCATGGCGAATGTGATCGAGTCCGTCCAGCGGATCGGTCGTGTTCTCGATGTAGTTATAGCCGAGTTCGAGCTGAATTTCGGTCGCCAGCAGCAGTTCGGCATGGGACAGCGTTTGAACTTCCGTCTCGACTGTCTCCGGTCGCGTGGAAACGTTGGCGTGCGCGAGCGCTTTGGTCAAATGGATGAGGTTGAGCCGCTGCTCGCCCATACCGATGCACGCATCTGCCAAGTGACGCGCAATCCGCATTTTCCAGTAGCGATTGGCATCCTGCACATCGCCGAGTATTTGCGCCCGCTCCAACAGCTTGAATGCTTCGCCGTAGGCTCCCTGCTTGAGCAGCATCGCGCCCGCGATGGCACTGTAATATGCCTCTTTGCGTTCGTTACCCGCCTCGCGCCAGTGGTACGCTTGGCGCACGATGACATCGGGCGATTCGCCATGCACTGCTTCGACGGCTTCGGCAATCCGCCGGTAGTAGGCGCGCCGGTCGGTGGGCGTGATGTCGTTCAGCGTTCCTTCGCGCAGTTTGTCGTGGGCAAAGCGCCATTTTTCCCCCTGCACTTCGAGTACGCTGGTGGTGCGCGTCAGCCACGCCTCGATGTTCAGCGACGGGCTGAGCGCCTGCAGCACGCCGAGATCAAGCTCCCGTCCCATGAGCGCCGCCAGCTTGAGGAGTTCGTAATCCCAACCACTAATCCGGCTCAAACGACGCTGAACAACATTCTGTACGCCGCTCACCATCAACGTTTCGGGGATTTCGACCTGCCCGACAGCGCTCAACTGCCCGGCTTCCTCCGCCAGCGCGCGGACGGTTTCGACGAGGAAGAAGACATTGCCTTCCGTTTGCTGCATCAGGAAGTCGATCAACGCCTCTTGGCGTCCGCTTGACTCGCCGAGCATGGAGGCGCTCAGATCGCCGACTTCCGCCCGCTGAAGCCGCCGCAGCTTGATCACCTGCATGTTCGGCAGTTCTTGCGGGAGCGTCGGGTATTCGTCATCGCGATAGCTGGCGACGATCAGGAGCGGTTGATGCTGCGTGCGCCGGTTGATGCGCTGAACCAACCACGCGCTTTCGCGCAGCCATTGCAAATCTTCCAGAAGCAGCACCAGCGGCGCTTCATGGCGCGCGAACACCGCCTCGATCACCAGTGCCAGTCGTTCCTGCGCAGCAGCCGGATCAATCTGCGGGGCATCGGCGACCGGGCGTTCCAACCGGCTTTCAATGTCAAACACAATCGTCTTGAGCACGCTGGCTTCAAAATCGCTAATGGGCACGAGCAGCAGCAAATGTTCGAGCACTTCGCGCCAGAAGCGCGGAACGTTACCGGTCTCGACCGTCGCTTGTCCGCGCATCACCAGTGCCCCGCTGATCAACGCCTTGATGCGCAGTTCGTTCAGCAGGCGGGTTTTGCCGACGCCGGACTCGCCGCCGACCAGCCACGCCGATCCGCTGCCCGCCAGTGCGTTCGTCAAAGCGCAGTCGAGCGCGCCGAGTTCATCCTCGCGCCCGACGAAGCGCGCCGCCTGCAAGAAGCTTTCGCGCAGCAGCGGCGTCTCCGGCGCGCCGAGGTTCTCACCGCCGCTGGTCAGTCTGGCGATCACTGCGTCGGCACTGGCAAAGCGCGCGGACGGCTCTTTTTCCAGAAGCTGCGCGAGGATCATGCGCAGATGCGGCGGAATTGGCAGCCATGACACGTCGATGCGCATCTTCAAGATGTCGCTGGTCAGCGCTTTCATCTCATGATTGCGGTACGGATACATCCCGGCGATCACTTGGTAAAAGATCAGGGCAGCGGAATACAAATCGCTGCGTTCATCCGGCGCGAAACCAGAGATAACTTCCGGCGACATATACGGCGGGCTGCCTGCCCCGGCAGCCATCATCTGCTGACCACGCACACTTGCCAGCCCGAAATCGAGCAGCTTGACCGTGCCGTCGGGCAGCACCAGCACGTTATCCGGCTTGAGGTCACGGTGAATCACACCGCGCCGGTGCAGGTAACTCAGGGCTTGGAGCATCTGGTAGAACAGCTCGATTTGCCGCCGGGCATCGACGTACCGCCCGTATTCGACCACCGACTGCGGTTGATCAAGAAGTTCCATCGTAAAATACGGTACGCCGTTCACGTCGAAGCCGTAGTCTAGAACGCTGATGATATTCGGGTGGCGCAGGGTAGCAACAATTTGGAACTCGCGTGCCAGCGACAGCTTGAGGTCGATCCCCGCTCCGGAGAGTTCACGGATCAACTCCGGCGCAAACAACAAACTCTTGAGTGCGACATGGGACTGGCTCAGACGATCATAGACCCGATAGACCGCGCCCATCGTCCCTTGACCGAGGTGCGCGGTGATTTCATAGCGCTGGCTGAGTTGCGGCGAATAGCTGTGCATCGCGAGTCTGATAAGGCTTTATCAACAGGCAGTCACACTGATGCTAACGAAGCAGCGCGCAAAACACGAATTGCTTAATCTTTTAGTCCGCCATACTGAGAAAGCGCGTCCGCATGTGGCTTAGGCGTTCGCCGATGATGTGAGCCACCCGCAGCACCACGCTGTAGCCGTATTCCGGGTTTGCCGCAAGGTATTCGCGCAGTTTGAGCGCATTGATCGAGATCGCCTTCATGCCGCTTGCCGCAACCGCGCTCAGCTTATACTTGTGCGGTTCGACGAGCGCCGACCAACCGACGACATCATCCGCGACCAAACGCTCGACAACGGAACGTTCGACGCCGTCTTCGTCCATGTCCATCAACAGATCGACCGTGCCTTCGAGCAGCAGAAACAGCTTGTCCGACGGGCGCTTCTGTTCAAACAGGTAGGAATGGGGTGGCAGCGCGACTTCATCACAAAATTTGGCGATTTGAGCGAGTGCCGGCGGAGGAAGCGCAGCAAACAGCGCGCAGCGGCTGAGCAGTTCAGGGGAAACCATAATCACTCCACAGTTCTATTTTCACAGACTAAGTATGCAGGGCGGCGTACCCGATGTGCCGCCCCGTATAACTAAGGTATGCGATTTGTGGAGTTCACCTTACGCCCATTGTCACCGATCAAAGGTGAGTAACATCATGGCGCGGCGCGAATCAACAGCGCAACGTCGGTCAGGTCGGCGGGCAGCGGCGGCAGTGTCAGCCGGAGCGAGCCGTTTTCTACGCTCACGTTTACGCTCGTGATCGGGTTGCCGGCATACGTTTCCCAGAACTCGACCGTATAGTCGCCATCGGCAAACGTCCGGTTGATCATCATCGTCTGTCCGTCGAAAACCAGCGCCGGATCGTCGCGCGTATCCAGCAGCAGCCACACGACTGCCGTTTGCCCATCCGAACAGCCTTGCTTGAGGATGCGCCGGTCGTCCACGAGGATGTTGTTGTTGATGTTGACGCTGGCGAAGTTCGCCCAATCGACCTGTGCGCCGAAGCGCGCCATGCCGAGCAGATTGTCGCGCAGTTCGGGCAGTATCCAATGGGGATTGGTATAGGGCCAGCGCATCCCTGACCCCGCGCCGCCTGCCGCCAAGTGCGCCCACGACATATTGTGATGGTATTCCTTATCGAAATCGGGATCGACGATCCAATTGTCGATAGGTCCGCTTTCACTGTCGAAGTACGGGCGCGGCTCGTCCAATCCTTGCAGCGCCAGCACGACGCCGCCGCCCATGACCGGCGCAGCGCCAATCGTATCCGGCGGGTCGTTGATCGGCGTGCCCAAATACAGATGCGTGTTGGCAAAATCGAGCAGCGGATGGTTGTAGATCACATCCGCCAGCGCCCCCTGCGGCACACCCGCCGCCGACGATACGGTGAGCAGATGTGCCCGACCGTAGAGCGCTAATTCGGTCTCGCGCACGAACGCCGCCATTTCGTCGATATAAGCGGCAATCTCGGCGTTGGTCGCATCCCACCAGATGTCGATTTCGTTCATCAAATCCCACGCAAAGATATTCGGCGAACCGCCCCAACGTTCGAGGATAAACCGCCAGCGGGCTTTTTGCGCGTCGATGCACGGACGCGCTGTCAGCCAATCACGGTTCGAACCGCACACGCCACCGGTATGATACGGGTAGCTGTTCCAGTTGCGCGCCTGCCAGAAGGTGTCGTACGGCGTAAGGAGCAGATACAAACCGTGTTCCTCCGCCAGCGCGATGAAGTCATCCCAGAACTGTACCATCGACGGAGAGAACGTCCCGACCGGGTTCTCGAACAGGGTGTGTGCTTCCTGCGCGTACTCGATCATAATCCGGCTGACGGTGACGCCGTGCGCCCGCAGATCGGCGATATATGCCTCGGTCGCCTCCGGCGAAATCCGGTTGATCAAGGTCGATAAGCCGGGCCACGAGACGGCGTCGTTCTGCCCGATCACGATGAAGCCCTGCCCGGCTTCGTCCACGAAATAACGCCCGTTATCGGCAGCGGTGATGTAGCCTTGATAGGTGGGAAGCATGATGTCCTGTGCGTTGATGTGTCCATGCGGCGCAAACGTCAGCGCGGCAGCGATTAGAAACCAGATCAGCAGCAAACGGCGCATCGCTCTACCCCTTGATCCCGGTAATCGCAATGCTCTCGACAAAATAGCGTTGGAACAGGAAGAACAGCACGACAATCGGCAGCAGCGCCAGCGTTGACCCTGCCATGAGGATCGTCCATTTCAGCGTATAGAAGGATTGCAGGCTCGCCAGCGCCAGCGGGATGGTGAATTCTTCCGGTCGCCCCGCACCCAAGTAGATGAGCGGTCCCAGATAATCGTTCCAGCGGGCGATGAAGCCCAAGACGAACAACGTGGCGATGATCGGCTTTGAGAGCGGCAGGAAGATGCTCCAGTAGATCTGGAACATGTTCGCCCCGTCGATTTTCGCCGCCTCTTCCAGTTCCGCCGGGAGTGTCGAGAAGTACTGGCGGCTCAAGAAGACGGCGAATGCCGATCCGAGCAGCACCGGGATGATCAGCGGCAGATATGTGCCAACCCAACCGAGGATGCGGAAGAGGATGAACGACGGCACCATCGTCACCACGCCGGGGATCATCATCGTGATCAGCAGCAGGATGAAGAAGCTCTGCCGCCCGGGAAAGCGCAGCCGCGCGAAGGCGAACCCGGCTAATGTACTCGTAAAGACCTCGCCAACCGTCGTGATCATCGCCACAAAGAACGAGTTGAGGAACGCGCGCGGCAGGTTGACCTGCTGCGTCGGGCGCAGCAGCGTCTCGAAGTTCTCCAGCGTGAAATTCGCGGGAATCCATTCCGGCGGCATGACGAATACGTCGCGCTCCGGCTTAAACGAGGTCGAGACCATCCAGAAGAACGGCAGCAGCATCACCAGCGCGAAGAAGATCAGCAGCGCATAGGACAGCGCTTTGCCGATCAATGACCGGGTCGTCTTGCTCATGCCGGGAATGGTCGGTCGTGCCGTAACTGTCGGCGGCGCAGCCTGTTGAGGCAGTGTCTCTGTACCCATCGATCATCGCCTCCCTAGTCGTAAAATACCCAGCGGCGGGCAAGGACGAAATTGAGGATCGTCAGCGCCATGATGATTGCGCCGAGTATCCACGCCTGTGTCGCGGCATAACCCATCTGCAAATCGCGGAAGCCGTTCTGCCAGATGAGCATCACCGTCGTGGTCGAGGCGAAATATGGTCCACCGTCGGTCATGATGTCCGGTTCGATGAACGTCTGGAACGCGCCGATCAGACCGGTAATCAGCAGGAAGAAGGTTGTCGGCGTCAAACCGGGCCATGTCACATAGCGGAACTTATGCCACCAGCCCGCCCCATCGATCTCGGCGGCTTCGTACAGCGTGCGCGACACTCCTTGCAGCCCGGCGAGATAGATGATCATCTGATAGCCCATGCCGCGCCACACGCCCATGATGATCAGCGCGGGCTTGACTGTCGCCGCGTTTTGCAGCCAGTTCGTCGTACCAAGTTCTATCAAACCCAAACTGCGAAAGAAGTAATTGAGCAGTCCGTAATCGGGGTTAAAAATCCACATCCAGATCAACGCCAGCGCCGCAATCGGCAGAATGGTGGGAATATAGTAGATGGTGCGAAACAAGCGTGATCCAGCTAATTTTTGATTCAAGACGATGGCGACCAGCAGCGCCAGTGCCATCGAGATCGGCACGCCGAGCAGCAGGAATGCCGTGTTGAACAGCGAAATCCAGAAGATCGGGTCGCGCGCGCCGACGACATACTGTCTGCCGAACAGATTGATGTCGAACCACGTCTGGTAGCCGCTTGGCAGTACATCACTGGCGCGCACGGTGCGCGCGGCACAGGTGATCGGGTTTCCGCGCACATCAACCTGCCCCGCAAACTCGCCGATCCGCGACTCGATCACGTTCTCGCGTCCGCAGCGGTAAATTTGCTCGCCGGTTTCCGCGTCGATTTCCGGTTCAAGGTAGACGGTGGTCAGGCTCAGCGCCTCCGACCAGTTCTCCAGACCGATGAACTCCGGCTCGGTGACGAGATTCCATTCGGTCAGGCTGACGAACAGCGACCCGACCAACGGCATCGCCGCGAAGATCACGAAACCGAGCAGCGGCGCGGCGATGAACAGGTAGCCCCAAAACATTTCGCCCCGCCCCAGCGTTGAGCGTTCCCTACGCCGTACCGCCATCTTGTACCCCCTTCCCCAAAAGAAAGGACTGAGGTCAAAGCTTGAATATCCCGCTTCGTCCTCAGTCCTGTTCTTACTTAGTCAAGGCTTGCCCATGCTTCGTCGAGACCGGCTTGGAAAGCCTGTTCGCGTTCGGCGAGTTCGTCTTCTGCCAGTGCGACGCCGTCAACGACGACGCGAGGCCAGACACCGTTCCACCAATTGTCGTCAAACCACTGTCCGTAGAGCGGGGTCTGTGTCCACGGTCCGGGGCTTTCGCAGCGCGCCGCTTCGAGGAAGATTTCGGCGTTGGCAGGGGCTTGATCGGGCTGCAAGAACGCATCCGTCATGGCGACATCCACCTGATTCGGAATCTGGAAGCCGAGCGCCGCCTGTTCAACCTGACCTTCGGAACCCGCAATGTATTCGATAAAGCGGAAGGCTTCTTCGGCGTGCATTTCGCCCTGCGACCCGGCGATGATCGCCAAGCCGACCGAACCCGACCACCCGGCGAACGTGCAGTCTTCTTGGTTCATGTACGAGGTGATTTCACCACTGGGACCCACCGGATTCGGGCGGACATCCCATTCAAACGGCAGATTCGTGCGATAGCCGGTCACGCCCCAGCGCCCGTTGGTGGTGATGGCGACACGCCCGGTCTCGAACATCTGCCCCAACGACATCGAGGAGGTCTGCTGAGCATTGGGGTGAATCTGATAGAGGTGAGTGATGTCCGACAGGAATTGAACGGCATCAATCGTGTTCTGATCCGACGCGGCGACAAACGTGCGCCCATCTTCGCTGATGATACGCCCACCGTTACCGTAGACAATGTTCTCGAACCACAGGTCGCCCAAGCCCCACTGGACGATATTGTTCGCGTCAAAGCCTTCGTCGCCGGGATGATTGCCGTTGGCGTCCAGCGTCACCGTCTCCACCGCGGCCAGGGCTTTGGAGATGGGACACTTGGCTTTGGCTTCGGCGGCCAATTCGGCGAAGCGCTCGGCAGAGACGCCCTCCACATCTGCCTCGCAGACCAGATCGATGCGGGCGATGGTGGGGCCGGCTTCCAGATGGACGGCGGCGGTGGTGGTGACCCGCTTGGGCGGCGTATTGTTGCCGGTGAGCAACGCGGAGAGGAACATCGAATAGCAGCCGGCGTGGGCTGCGCCGATCAGCTCCTCCGGGTTGGTGCCTTCACCGCTCTCGAAGCGGGAGGCAAAGGTGAAGGGGCCTTCGTAGTGGCCGGCCCCGATGGTCATTGTGCCCGCGCCCTCTTTCAGGGTGCCCTTCCAGGTAGCGGTCGAATTGCGAATAGACATAAAAAAGTCTCCTTCAAATAGGGTAGGCTCGAAAATTCACTTGTGGCAGTTGCCTGCTCGTAAAGTAACATTGGCAGGTGGGTTCTGTCAATTCATCCGTGCGGAGACGTGAAGAGATGAAACGTGAAGAGGTGAAACGTGAGATCACGTGACGACACCTCACGTTTCACGTTTCAACAGATTGGCCGACCGACTAACGCTTGTGCGTTCGTTAAATGTACGCCCAATGTCACTACCCAAAAAATTCTGATGAATTGTGTGCGCGCCCTGCTGCATCAGCCGCAACTGCTCTTTCTGGACGAACCGACCACTGGCCTGGACCCAGCGAATGGGCGCAAGATAAGAGCGGATAGTTACGGAAAAGGCTGAATTTTCCTCGCTTGACAAGGTGACAAAATGTCAGTTTATGCCCGTGTCGAGTATAGCTGCTGCCGAAGACGGCCCGATTGCTGCAGAAGAGAGAAGGGTGAAACGGGAGAGAGTCGCTCCCGTTTCACCCTTCCCCTTTCACTATCCGTAGCAGAGCTTAGCCTGCTCGTCGCTCACTCAAAGATAATCCCGCAACTTCCTGCTGCGGCTGGGATGGCGCAGACGGCTGAGGGCCTGGGCTTCGATCTGGCGGATACGTTCCCGGGTCACACCAAACTTCTTGCCCACCTCTTCCAGGGTGTAGCAGTAGCCGTCCACCAGGCCAAAGCGCAACTGGAGGATGCGCACCTCCCGGGGCGTCAGGCTGGAAAATATCTCGTCGATCACCTCCCGCAGCAACTGCTGACCGGCCGATTCCTGGGGGCTGTCCGCGTCTTCGTCCTCGATGAAGTCGCCCAGATAGCTGTCCTCTTCCTCGCCCACAGGCATTTCCAGGCTCAGGGGGCGCTGGCTCACCCGCATAATGTGCTCCACCTTGCGCGGGGTCACGCCCAGCTCCTCCGCGATCTCTTCGGTGGTGGGGTCCCGGCCCAACTCCTGCACCAACTGGCGACTGGTGCGGGTCAGCCGGTTAATCTGCTCGTACATATGCACGGGCACACGAATGGTGCGCCCCTGATCGGCGATGGCCCGGGTCACTGCCTGGCGAATCCACCAGGTGGCGTAGGTGCTGAATTTGAAGCCC
>JACSRG010000073.1 GCA_014879865.1 Anaerolinea sp. | reverse complement strand
CTTTGGCGCGCTCGACATCGTCTTCAACAATGCGGGGATCGTCCCGTATACGGGCATCCTCGACACGAGCGACGAGACGTGGATCGACACGTTTGCGACCAACGTTCACGGCACGTTCTACATCAGCCGCGCCGCCGTCCGCCACATGCTGGAACACGGCGGCGGGGTGATCGTCAACAATGCGTCGGACTGGGGCATCGTCGGCGGGCAGGACGCGACCGCGTATGCCGCCAGCAAGGGCGCGGTCGTGCAGATGACCCGCTCGATGGCGCTGGACTTCGGGCGGCACAACATCCGCGTGAACGCCGTGTGTCCCGGCGATACGCTGGTGGATCGCTGGCGTGACGCCGGGCGGCGCGTCGATGAGGCAGCGCTCGCCGAGATGGGCGCGGCGTTCCCGTTGGGGCGCATCGGGCGCGTGGACGAGATCGCGCGGGCGGTGCTGTTCCTCGCCAGTGACGAATCGAGCTACATGACCGGGCAAATGCTCGTTATCGACGGCGGCAATACGGCAGGCGGGGCATCCACTCGCTATTGATTGCAAACCTCACGCTGGATACAGGTACACGACTGCTGAATTGACAACTTAGCACAAATGTTCCTATAATGAGCTATCCTTATTGGGCTAGTTCAGATGACAGGAGCAGGCGCGATGAGTAAGGTAGCAGCAGGTTTCACCATGTCGCTCGATGGCTACATCGCCGGACCGGACGAGGATTTCAGCCGACTCTTCAGGTGGTATAGAAGTGGCGATACCGACTTCCCGGTGGTCGGCACCGACATGATGTTCAAGGTGTCCCGCGCCAGCGCCGACCTGCTGAACGAAATGTACAGCAGCTATGGCGCGATTCTCACCGGGCGGCGTGACTTCGACGTGTCGAATGCGTGGGGCGGCAAGGCGATCTTGAACCTGCCGATGTTCATCGTCACGCACAACCCACCGTCAGAGTGGGTGTATCCGGGCTCGCCGTTCACGTTCGTCACCGATGGCGTGGAGAGCGCGCTCCGACAGGCACAGCAAGCCGCCGGGGATAAAGATGTCAACATCGGCGGCACGAGCATCGTGCGCCAACTGCTCGCGCTCAACCTGCTGGACGTCATCCACATCGACCTCGTGCCGTTCTTGATCGGCGGGGGTATCCGCCTGTTCGACAACTTGGAGAATGCCCCGATTGAGCTGGAAAACACGCGGGTGGTCAGCGGGACGGGGGTCACGCATTTGACCTTCCGCGTCATCAAGCAGTGAGACCGTTTGTGCTAACCTGCGCTGGTTTGTTTGCAAAGGAATGACTTGTGACCGACTCCGAAAATGCAATGTCGCGCGAAAATCTGCTCCGTCAAATCGACTTTCACTGGAATGAACTCCAAACTTATCTGGCGACGCTGACTGAAGACCAGTTCACGCAGCCCACCGATGCCGCCGGATGGACGGTGAAAGATCATGTGATTCATATCGCGATCTGGGAACATGCCGAAGTGGCGGTGCTGGACGGTAAATCTAAGCGGGAGGCGTTGAACGTGACGCCGGAAACATGGGACGCGGACGACGACGCGATCAACGCGGTAATTCAGCAGCGCTATCACGATCTGCCGCTGGACGAAGTGCTGCACACCCTGCGCGAGAATCACGAGCGGCTGTTGGAGAAGCTCGATTCGCTGACGGAAGCCGATTTGCGTCTGCCGTATCGCCAGTATCAGCCGGACTCCGACGACGATCACGCGCTGATCGAATGGCTGCCGTGGGATACTTTCTACCACTACCGCGATCACCTCCCGTGGATCAAGGCGATTGTCGCGTAGGGCTGAACTAGCGGTAATACATCGACTGCGTGTCGAACAGCTTGGCGTAGATACCGCCCTGTGCCATCAGTTCGTCATGCGAACCGACTTCGGCAATCGTGTGCTTGTCCAGCACATAAATCTTGTGCGCCATTTTGATCGTGCTCAAGCGGTGGCTGATCAGAATGGCGCTGCGCCCCTTGATCACCTGCCGGAAGCGCTCGAAGACCTCATATTCGCTCATTACGTCGAGCGCGCTGGTCGGCTCGTCCAGCACCATCAACTGGGCTTCGCGCAT
>JACSRG010000074.1 GCA_014879865.1 Anaerolinea sp. | reverse complement strand
ATATCGACGGTCGGTTCGCTCGGCGGTTCTGGTTGCTCGACCTGCTTGCGGGGCTGCGGTTTGGGCGGCGGTTGTTCGGTGATCACGGGCGGATCGGTTTCAACGGCACTAAAGGCAATGAGTGCATCGGCGATGACTTCAGTCAGGTCAGCGACGCGCTCGTAAGTGAACTGATGCACACGGGCGAGATCACCGCGCTGCACCAGCAGGGTGCCGGTCTTGCTTTCGCTGTCTGCTTCGGGCAGAGTCAGCGTGAGCACGGTCGGCTTGGGGATGGACGGTTTGGAACTCATAGAACAATCCTTTCTCTCACAGAATTTAGGAAATGCCGAGTGCCGGGCACAACTCCTTGAGCAGCAGCGTGCCGCAGACGTGGCAGAAGCCGTATCCGGTTTTTGTGTTGTAGCCGAAACTGGGGTGGCGGTCGCCGTGTTTGTGACGCTCGGGGAATGGGCACGCGCCGTTCAGCCAGTCACCGCGTGGTTTGCACCCGGACGCGAGTAGCGCATCGGCGACACGCTGGATCGTGTCAGCATTGAGCGGGATCGGTGCACGAGCGCTAGCTCTGCTTGCCGATGATCGGTGAGGTTGTGGGCCATCTACCGACAGATACGATTTGAACGCTTCGAGCGCATACCGCTGTTCGTGAAGCTCAATCACCCTGCAGAGGGCATTGCCACGCAGAGGCTTGGTGTTATGGCTGCCTAGCACGCGCAGACTCTGCGCAATGCTGAGATAGTCACCATGCAGTGCAACAGCCAAGCCACGCAGCAGATCACGCGCGGTTTGCAGATCGGCGGTTGGCTCACCGAGCCACCAGTAGGCATGATACCCGCCGCCGCTGGCGACAATGCAGGATGGCGCTGGATCGGCGCATTGCAGTCGAGTCAGCGCTTCGATGGAGGGATCATCCACATCAACGAACAATGCCGGGAGCGCGACGACATCCGCTGCGCCGCCGCGCTGCCAGCGGGTCAATCCCAAACGACGCAATCCAACCGCGAAGTACGCGCCCCAACCGAGCGCATTCGCTTGGTTAAGGTCAGTCAGTGCGTTGTGCAGTGCAACCTTGTCATACAGCGGAATGTGGCGCGAGGGCGTGGAGTGCTTGCCGTCGGGGTGGATGGCGGTGAGCGTGAGGCGGGCATCCTGGTACTGAGTACAGCGGGCGAACAGCACGTCGAAGAAGGCGTGACGCTGCTCCATGTCAGGCATGGCATCAGAACAGCGCCATTTGCTGAGTGAAGGCTGGTTCGGGGACGGCTTCGCTTCGGGGAAACACCAGCGGTTCACGCACGGTTTTGCGCTCCCGTTTCGCCGCTGCCGTCGCACGAGACGGTGTGATGAGGTGCAGCGCAGGCGAGGAGTCGGGCTGAGCGCTCGCCAAGGCAACGAGTTTACCCGCGACTTTCTGCTCAAAGCCGGGAAAGACGATGTGCTGTTCGGTCAACCATGCCGCGATTGTGTCTGCGGTTCCACCATCGAGCAGCGCCAGTAGTTCGCCGCGCCGCTGCGCCCACAGCGTTTCATCCGTAACGATGTGAACCGTTTCCAGATACGAAGTGATCGCTTCGACCGGACGTAATGTGCCGTCCTCCGTTCGCTCAGGTGCATTATCGCGGTGTTCGGCACGTTCAATTGGTGTGATCGTCGCGCCTAGTTCCAGCGCAGCAGCGATGAGTGGATCGGGTTCATCAGCCGACACATCTTCGGCGGTGAGCGTCACCTCCTCGACGTTCCAGTACGCCGCGTCTTCCTGATCGATCTCGCCGACCTTCGCCTCTGCCTTGAACAGTTCGGTCGGATCGAGCAGCGCCTCGTCGCGCCCAATGGCTTCAAGCAAGGCTTCCTCGAAGCCGCCCTCGCCCTCCGTCAGCGCATCCAGCCCGGTCAGTCCGATATCGCCGGTGAGCAGTTTCGCGGCACGCTGTTTGCGGCTCATGAGCTGCACGGCGGTTTGCTCCATCGTCCCCTCAGCGAACAGGTAGTACACCTTGCAGTGCGCATGCGTCTGGTTGAGGCGATACGAGCGCGCTGCTGCCTGCATCATCGTCGAGAGGTTGAACACGATCTCGAAGAAGATCAG
>JACSRG010000075.1 GCA_014879865.1 Anaerolinea sp. | reverse complement strand
GTCATGCCGCTGGACAGCCGGGGCGACTATGCCTTTCCGCGCCAGACGCTCGAAACGATGCTGATGGATGGCGATCTCGACAACGCGCAGGAACTCGCCTACCAGATGGCGCGGTCGCACGGGCTGGCGTTTCCCGAACCGGAGGCGCTGCCGCCGCTCAACACGGGCGTGGACTATGCTTTTGAGGTCGCCGTGGGCGATGACGGCGATCCGGCGCTCGAAGCGGTCAAGCGTTGGCGCGACGGCGCGCAGGATCGTGAAGCCCGTCAACCGATCGCGCTGTATGGCATGAGCGAAGAAGCGGCACGCGATCAGGTGGAACTGGTTGACTTGCGCGAGACGCACGGGCTGGAAGCGGCGATGAACCTTGCCGAAAGCATGGCGGTGTCGAGCGGTGCGCTCCACGATGGGCGCGACGATCCCCGCTTCTTCACCGACGGGCCGCCCGATCCGTTCACCACCAACGCCGAGCGGGATCGGGCGCTGGATGAGGACACGCAGCGGCTTGCGCCCGTTGAACCCGATGCCGCGGTCACTGCCTTCGAGGAACGCTTCGAAGACTCAGCCTACCGCCTGCTTCAGCCCGTCGATCCGACGGTCAACTACTCGTTTGAGGTCATGCCCGCCGATCCGTGGACGCTGGAATTGACCGCTGATAAGTGGTGGCTGGAAGCGAATGGGCGGGTCGGGCACGAGGGGCAGACGCTCAAGACCTACTCGCTGGAGTCGTATGAATGGGAGCGCGAGATCGAGCGCGAAGTCGCGGCGCTGGATCGGGAGAACCTGCACCGCACCTATCAGGAGGAGGGCTTGGAAGCCGCCATGCGGCGAGCGGAGGGGATCGCGGTGGCGAACGGGGAATTGAAGGCGGATCGCACCGACGGGCGGTTGTTCACCGAGGGTCCGCCAGACCGCTTCACGACGGCGCGCGAGGCGGAACTGGTGGGCTTGGAAGATACACAGGTCGGCGCACCGATGCGCGACATCACCAACGACGAGACGGCGGAGATGCCCGGCGTTCGCGTGCCTGATGTAGACGCGCTGGAACCGGGCAGTTGGGACGAGCTGGTCGCGCAGCAGCGCGATCGCGTTGAACCGGAGGCTGATCCGCACTACTGGCAGATGCACTATCGCCCGGTTGAAACGCCGGAAGGTGAACCGCTAGGTAAGGCGCTGTTCGTGACCGAATTCCCGCAGCTTCCGCCTGACTTCGACGACTACATCGAGGCGAACGGGATGGATGACGGCGTGTACCCGACCGAGGCGCGCACGCTGGAGATGGCGCACTTCGCCAATGAGGACGATGCGCGCAAGTTTGAGATGGAGTTTCGCTCGTATCTGGTACCGGGACTGCTCGACGGACCGGAACTCGCGCCGGAGGTGGCGAAGCTCGAAGGGTTATCCGGCGAGTGGGAGGACATGGACTATCGCGGCATCGTCGATTACATGAGCGGTGATCGCACCATCGTGCGCGAGGCAGACGACTGGCATCTGCACAATCCGAACGCGGAACGCGAGGTTGATGAAAGCCTCGCATTAGGCGATTTGCCAACTCTCGATCTATAAAGCTAAGGTTGCTGCTAATTGAATAGCAGCAATCTCGGTTCATTAGCTAGCAAATGGCTCCTTACCAGCTAGAATACTTGTGCAAACAAGTGTCACAGGAAGAAAAGCTGAAGGTGAAGGGCCATATGGCTGGATCTCACTGCTTCATAAGTTACTCGACTGCCGATGGTATAGATTTTGCCATCAGGTTGCACGATGCACTTGAATCTGGTCCGCCACCGATTCAATCGTGGGTCGACAAGCGAGACTTACGTCCTGGAGAAGATTGGGAAAAACAGATTGTATCTGCAATACAAAGCTGTTTCGCATTTGTGTTCGTAATGACGACAGATAGTGTGGCATATGAGTCCGTATGTCGGGCGGAATGGTCACGTGCGCTTAAGTATAGAAAGCCCATAATTCCACTGTTATTCGATGAAAACGTTGAACCACCACTACGTCTGGAAAACCATCAATGGATCGATTTTGCTAACGACTTCGACGCCGGAATTGCTAAGCCTGTCTCTTATACACATCTCCGAGCCC
>JACSRG010000735.1 GCA_014879865.1 Anaerolinea sp. | reverse complement strand
GGTATAAGGCGACTTTTTAGTCTTCGGGCGGCGGGGCGGTGATGATGTAGTAGAGTTCCTCGAACGCCTGCTCAAACTCGCGCGCATTGTACTGCATGTGCAGAACGGCGCGCGTCAGCGGCTCGGAATCCTCGGTCAGTTGGTAGGCAACCAGCGTTTGCAGGTCTTTCTCTTTTTTGCCCTGCTTGTCCTCGTCGGAGAGCGCCGCGAACAACCGGGCATACATCCGGTCGCCGTCGTCTACGCGGGCGCGCAGCACGTCCAGCAGTTCACGGAAGCGCATCACACCCTGACGAAGTTTCTCGATCTGCTCGGGGTTCTGGACGGTTTTCACACAAGCTCCTTAAGAGTTAAAAGTTGAAAGTAGAAGCAGCTTTTACTTTCTACTTTCAACTTTTTCTACTTCTCTTACTTCTACACGACGATATTGACCTTCGGTTCGGACTTCTGTCCTTCGGTGCGACCGGGCACGTAGACCACGCGCTTCGGTTCGCCGCCGTTCAGCGCCCGCTGCGCGCCATTGGTCGCCAGCGCCGCGCTGATCGCATCCTGCTCGCTGATGCCCGCCGGGACTTCGACGCGATCGACCGGCTTACCGTTCTTCATGACGATCAGCGTCGTCAGTTCGTCGGCGGCTTTCGCCGGATCGTAGGTCGGGAACGCCTGCTGGTGGATGCTGTACGCGCCGCCGATCCGCTCCCACAGTTCTTCGGCGATGTGCGGCGCAATCGGAGCCATCATCAGCAGCAGCGCCTTGACCGCTTCCGTCCACGCGCCCGCGCCGATCTTGCCGTCGCGCGCTGCCGCCTTCAGATCGTTCTTCAGCGTCATTAGCGCGGCGACCGTCGTGTTGAAGCTGAAATTCTCCAGATCGCGCCCGACTTTGTAGATCGTCTGGTGGACGCTGCGTTCCAGCGCGCGTTCGACAGCCGCATCACCCCCCGCATTCGCGGGAGCGCCCGCCGTCACGATGTCCCAGACATCGCGCAGCCAGCGGGCAGGTCCTTCGATGCCCTGACTATCCCAAGGTCCACCCTTCGCCCAATCGAAGCCGAACATCAGGTAGGCGCGCACCGTATCCGCGCCGTGACTCTTGACCCAATCGTCGGGGTTGATCACGTTGCCTTTGCTCTTGGACATGCGCTGGATTTCCAGATGATGCTTCAGTTGGTTGACCGTGTTTTCGCCGGGAACGTCGGGGATGTTGATCTCCGCGCCCTGCCGGACTTCGACGGTCTTCAGTTCGCCGTTCTTCTCGCGCACCGTCAGGATATTCTCCGTCCGCTTGACGATTTCGCCCATGACCGAGCCGCTCATCTGCTCCTCGGCGACCGAGGCGAATTCGCCCGTGATCGTAGACAGCGCCACCGGATCGACCATCAGCGCTTCTTCCTTGCCGATCACGTTGACCTGATCCGCGAACAGCTTGCTGTTGCTCGCCCACTGTCCATGCGCGCGGATGTAATGCCCTTCGCGCTCCTCGCCCAGAATTTGCCCCTGATTGCGCACCAGCATGAACGGCTCGTCGAACAGCGCACGCGGATCGCGTCCGTGCGCCTGCATGATATCCGCCGTTTCCTCGAACATGCCCAGATCGCGCATCGCCTTCGTGAAGAAGCGCGCATACAGCAGGTGCATGACGGCGTGTTCCGCGCCGCCCGTGTAGACATCGACGGGCAGCCAGTATGCCGCCTCTTCGGGCGCGAACGGCGCATCGGCTTGGCGCGGACTCAGGTAGCGATACCAGTACCACGACGAACACATGAACGTATCCATCGTGTCGGTTTCGCGGCGGGCAGGTTTGCCATTCGACCCGGTCGCGGTGACGAAACCCTCGTGATTCGCCAGCGGGTTGCCGACGCCGCTCATCACCACGTCGTCGGGCAGGCGCACGGGCAGATCGCCATCGGCGACGGGTTCGATGCTGCCGTCGGTCAGGTGCAGCATGGGGATCGGCGCGCCCCAGTAGCGCTGGCGGCTGATCAGCCAGTCGCGCAGGCGGTAGTTGATCGCTTCGCGCCCATAGCCCTGCTGACTCAGCCAGTCGATGACCGCGCTGATCGCGCCGTTCTTGCGCCCCTTCTCGCCGTTCGAGA
>JACSRG010000076.1 GCA_014879865.1 Anaerolinea sp. | reverse complement strand
ATCTAACCACACCTTAACCGCATACATCCTCACCCATGCTGTGGGCGCATCTGGTCAGCGCCGACGGCATTTTTCGATTCTCTTTTTCAGTCACAGGAGACAATTGCATATGACCACCGCTTTGCGCCGGACGGCACGCCGCACGGGCGTGTTCGTGTTCCTTTTGCTTGCCATCGAATTTTTCGACGAACTTGCTTTCGGGTTGGAACAAGCCGCGCTGCCGCTGATCCGCGACAGCCTCAACCTCGACTATGTGCAGATCGGGCTGCTGTTCACGATCCCGATGATCTTCGCCTCGTTCATCGAACCGGTACTCGGCTTATTCGCGGATGGCAAACACCGCCGCACGATGATCCTTACGGGGGGGATCGGCTTCATCATCTGCCTGCTGCTGGTCGCGTCGAGTAACAGCTTCCTCATGCTGATGTTCGCCTTCTGCCTGTTCAATCCGTCGTCGGGGGCATTCGTCAGCATTTCCCAAGCCGCGCTGATGGACATTGATCCGGCACGGCACGAGCAGAACATGGCGCGCTGGACGCTGGCGGGCGCAATCGGCGTGTTCGCTGGCCCGCTCCTGCTCGGCGCGGTCATGGGCACGACCGGGAATTGGCGGCACGCTTATCTGATCGTCGCGGCGATTGGCATCGTCCTGTGGATCGCGGCGTCGCGCTTCAGCTTCGCCAAGTCCAGCGCGCCCGAAGCGCCGGACGATGTCGCCGCCAGCCTGCGCGAAGTGCTGCGGGCTGTCCGCGACTGGTCGATCATGCGGTGGATCGTGCTGCTCGTCTTCTCGGATTTCATGCTCGACATTCTGAACGGCTTCCTCGCGCTCTATTTCGTGGACGTGGTGAGCACGACGGAAGCCGAAGCCGGGATCGCCATCGCCGTCTGGGCGGGCGTCGGCTTGATCGGTGACTTCCTGCTGATCCCGCTGTTGGAGCGGGTCAATGGGCTGCGCTATCTGCGCGCCAGCGCGGTGATTAACTTGGCACTCTATCCGGCGTTCCTGCTCGTGCCGGGCTTCATCCCCAAGCTGATCATCGTGGCGCTGCTCGGCTTTGGGAACGCGGGCTGGTATTCGGTGCTGCAAGGGAGGTTGTACTCGTCTATGCCGGAGCGCAGCGGCTTGGTGATCACGCTCGGCAATGTCACCGCGCTGGTCGAATCCGCCATCCCGTTGATCATCGGCTTGGTCGCGGAGGCATTCGGCTTAGGGGCGGGAATGTGGCTGCTGCTGTTGGGACCCGTTGTGATCTTGATCGGCTTGCCACGCCGGGTACGGGAGTGAATGGGAGTCGAACCCACCGCCGCCTGTCGTGCAGCCAGCCACCGATTTTGAAGATCGGAACGCCCACCGGGACGCATCCACCCCCGCGTACAAGTATAACTGACGCGGGGCGGAGATTATAGGGGCGAGGCATCCCTCGCCCTTAGAACAATGACAACTGCTTCGGCGGCGGATCATCTTTCGGCGGCTCGGTGCGCGTGGGCGGCGGCGGCGCATCGTCGCCAGCGGAGGGCGGTGGAGTCGCGCCGTGTGCGCGTTCCTGCCGCAGCTTCGCGAGAATCTCAGGAATCCGCCGGAAATCGGCTTCCATCTGCGGTTCGAGTGTCGGGTTGCGCAGCACCGCCGCCGGATGAAACAGCGGATAGTAGCCGCGCCCGTTCTCGAACTTCGGCTGCCCGTGAATCTGCGTGATCTTGCCGCCGGGGAAATAGCGCGCCATGCTGTGCCGCCCCAGCGTGACGATCAGCAGCGGGTCGATCAGGTTGATCTGCTGATCGAGATACGGCTTGCAGGTGTCGATTTCGTAGGGCAGCGGATCGCGGTTTTCCGGCGGGCGGCACTTGACCACGTTGGTGATAAACACCTGATCGCGCGACATGCCGATCAGCTTGAACATCTTTTCCAGATAATCACCGGAACGCCCGACGAACGGCAGCCCTTGCTTATCTTCGTTGAAGCCGGGACCTTCGCCGATGAACAGGATTTCAGTATGGTAGCTGCCCGCGCCCGGCACGGCGCGCGTCCGCGTTTTATGCAGGTCGCAGAGCGTACACGTTCTAACTTCGGCGGCGATCTGGTTTAACGCGTCGATCT
>JACSRG010000077.1 GCA_014879865.1 Anaerolinea sp. | reverse complement strand
ATGACGACGCGGTGCGCGTCGATATACGCCCATTCGAGCGTGAGCGTGACCCCATCGACGGTCTGCGACAGATTCAGGTCGGTGACGAGGTTCGCGGCGTCTACGCCTTCCATGCCCGGATCAAGCCCGATTTGCCCGTTGACGACTGCGTAGACGGCGGTAACGACGCCGAACATGATGATCACGGTCAGCAGCAGTGTCAGCCCGCGTGATCGGCGGGACACCCGTTCCAGTTGTGTGTGAATTTGCGGCAGCAGGTTCATATCTTCAGGTATTTCCTCTCGTGTAGTCTCACGGAGGGCATGTGTGATCAGCCTTGCATCCATCGTCGCGCCCTTAGACTCCCAACCACGTTGCCAGCGCCGCATTCATGAAGGGCGCGAGCAGTGTTTGCAGCCGTGCCCGCGCCGCGTGCAGCCGCCACTTGACCGTCCCTACCGGGATGGCAAGGCTCTGCGCGATTTCGGCTTCGCTCCACTCCAGATAGAAGCGCATGGCGGCGACTGCGCGCTGTTTCGGCGGCAGTTTGCCCATCGCCTCCCAGACTACGCGCCGCAGTTCATCCTGATCGAAGGCGTCCGCCGGGTCACTGTCCCAATCGGGCAGCAGGTCTTCGAGCGTTTGCCCATCGGCGGCGCGTTCGGCGTGCAGCGAGACGCTGCGTTCGCGGCGCTGCGCGCTTTTGAGCGCCTCGTTGATCACGCTGCGAAACAAATACGGCGCGAACGGGCGGCGCGGATCATACTGGTGGATGCGGTCGGGCAGGCGGACGAAAACCGTTTGCGCGGCGTCCTCGGCGGCGGCGCGATCTCGCGTGATCAGGTAGGCAGCGCGCGTCGCTTCGACTTGGTAGCGCAGCACCAGCAGGTCAAGCGCGGCGAGATCGCCCTGACGCAGCCGCGTCAGCGCCGCCGATTCAGCGTCGGCGGTCATCGGGCGGGTAAGGGGTAGGCTGTCGGATCGGCTGAACTCCACATTCCCTCTCTCACGGATAAAGCGAGTCGACTCACTGTGTACTATCCGTGAGGAGGGCGAAAGGTTGGGAGGAATTTTACTCGGCGGCGGCGAGACGCGCGGCGTACTGGCGCTTGTAGTAGTCCAAGTATTCGCCGGTCTTGATTTTGCGCCACCACCATTCGTTCTGGCGATACCAATCGACCGTCAGTTCAATCGCCTGATCGAATGAATAGGAGCGCTGCCAGCCGAGCGCGCGCAGTTTGTCGCAGTTCATGGCGTAGCGGCGATCATGCCCTTCGCGATCCGGCACATGCTTGAGCAGCGTTTCCGGCTTGCCGAGCAAGCTGAGCATGGTCTTCGCCACGTCGATGTTGTGGCGCAGGTCTTCCCCCGCAATGTTGTAGGCTTCGCCGGGGATACCCTTGTGCAGCACCGTGTCGATGCCGCTGACGTGATCCTCGACGTACAGCCAGTCGCGGATTTGCTTGCCGTCGCCATAGAGCGGCAGCAGCTTGTCGTCAATCGCCTCGGTGATGAAGAAGGGCAGCAGTTTTTCGGGGTACTGGTACGCGCCGAAGGTGTTGCTCCCGCGTGTGACGACCGTGTTCAGCCCGTGCGTGACGCGGTACGAGCGCACCATCAGTTCGCCGCCCGCCTTGCTCGCGGCATACGGGCTGTTCGGTGCGAACGAATCGGTTTCGACCGAAAAGCCCTCGTGAACATCGCCGTAGACCTCGTCGGTCGAGACGTGCAAAAAGCGTTCGATGCCGTGCTGCTTCGCTTCGTCCAGCAAAATGTACACGCCGACCACGTCTGTGTGGATGAACGCATCGGCGTTCAAGATGCTGCGGTCAACGTGGCTTTCGGCGGCGAAATTCACCACCGTATCGATGTCATGCGTTTGCAGCGCCAGCTTGACGGCGGCGCGATCTGCGATGTCTCCGCGCTCGAAGCGGTAATTTTCTTCATCGCTGATCGACAGCAGGTTGTCGAGGTTGCCCGCATAGGTCAGCTTGTCGAAGACGATGATGTTGTAGTCGGGATAGCGGGCGGTCATGTAGCGCGCGAACGCGCTGCCGATGAACCCTGCGCCGCCGGTGACGAGGATGTTTTTCACGAGCCGGTCTCCTTCTTCTCCCCGTCGTCAGT
>JACSRG010000117.1 GCA_014879865.1 Anaerolinea sp. | reverse complement strand
CGCGGCTGGCGAATTTTGAGCCGCTGCTCACGAGCATGGTGATCAGCCTCTCGACGCTCGAACGCGACTACCTGACGGCGAGCATCGAGGCGCGCGAACGGGCGCAGCGGGCGCGCCGCTGGGCGCAGATCGGCTTGGTCGTGATCGCGGTCGTCGGGTTCGCGCTGGCGGTGATCGCGTTCGACGGTCAGCAGCGGGCGCAGGCAGAAGCGCGCATCTCACGATCACGCGAACTCGCCGCCGCCAGTTTGACCCGTCAGACACAGGTCGATCTGGCGCTGCTGTTGAGCTTAGAGGCGCTGCGCACCGAAGATACTTACGAGGCACGCAACGCCTTGCTGACTACGCTCGGCGCGAATCCGCGCCTTGCAGGGATCATCGCGCTGCCGGCAGGCGCGATCCGGGGCATGGCGCTCGATGCCGACGGACGACCGATCTATGCGGCGCGAAGCGGCAATTTGCTCATCGCGGACACCAGCGTGAGCTTTGGCACAGCGCTCAATACCGTCAGCGCGTCCGCCGATGGCACGCAGATCGCGGCGGCGGGCGGCGACGGCATGATCCACTTCGTCGATGCGCGGGGCGCGGCGACCTTCCCGCCGATTCAGGCGAGCCCGGAAGCGATCCGCGCGCTGGCATGGAGTCCCGATGGCACGGTGATCGCGTCGGGCGGGGATGACGGCATGATCCGCCTGTGGGATGTCGAGACCGGCGAGCTGATCCACGCGTTGAGCGATCACACGGATGTCGTGTGGAGTCTGCTGTTCAATCCGCATGACGGGCGGCTGTATTCCGCCAGCGCTGACCGGACGATCCGCGTGTGGGACGCCGGGTCGGGCGAGTCGTTGGGGACGCTGGAAGCGCACACGAATTGGGTGCTGACACTAGCGCTCTCGCCGGATGGATCGCGCATGGCGTCGGGCGGCGCGGACAACACGATCCGCCTGTGGGATACGGAGACGGGCGACCTGCTGGCAACGCTCAGCGGGCATAGCGACTGGATTCGCGCGCTGGCGTTCAACGCGGACGGAGCGATCCTCGCGTCGGGCAGCGCCGATCACAGCGTCGGCATCTGGGATATGGCGACGGGCGACGGCGAACGCCTGCGCGGGCATCCCGGCGACGTGTGGAGCGTCGCCTTCCTGCCCGACGGACGGTTGATCACGGTAGGTGATGGTATGGCAGCGCTGACATGGGACGCGGCGGCGCAGAGCCGCCTGCAAGTCGCCGCGCAGCCCGTCACCGACCAGCCGATTCAGTCATTCGCGCTGACGAACGACGGCGCGGTGGTGGTCGGGGTCGGGTCGCAGATCGGAATCAGCCAAGCAGGGCAGGAAGTGGTGCTGATCGGCGATCAGGGCGGCATGATCACCGACGTGCGCAGCAGCCCGAACGGCGGGCGGATCGCCACCGCGTCGGCAAACGGCGTGATCACGCTGTGGAACGCGGCGACACAGGCGCGCATCCGCGAACTGCGCCCGAACGTGGACGTGATCCAGCAGATCGCGTTCAGCCCGGATGGCGCGTGGATCGCAGCAGCGGGCGGCGACGGGGTCTCGGTGCGTGATGTGGAGACGGGTGAGGAGATCGCGCGTTATGCTGCACCCGCGCTCAGCGTCAAGTTTGCGCCGGGTGGCGGCGTGCTGGTCGTCGGGGAGCGTGACGGCAGGATTCGCCTGTGGGACATCGACGAAGACGATCCGCATGTGCTCACCGGTCACAGCGAAGGCGTGATAAGCCTGATCTTCAGCCCGGACGGGGCGCGGCTCGTCTCGACCGGGCGTGATTATGCCGTGCTGGTGTGGGCGTACCCGTCGCTCGACCTGCTCTACCGGCTGGAGGGACACGAGGATTGGGTAGCAAGCGCCGCGTTCAGCGCGGATGGGCGCGTGCTGGCGACCGCCGATCATCTGGGCGTGATCCGCCTGTGGGATATGGAGCGCGGGTTATTGCTCGGTACGCCGATTCAGGCGAGCGACGGCTGGATCAACCGCCTGATCCGGCGGGGAGATGATCTGCTGTCGGCGGGCGAAGACGGCGTGATCCGCGTGTGGCGGTTGGACTTGTCCGCGTGGACGGAGATCGGCTGCGGGCTGGCGGGGCGTAATCT
>JACSRG010000260.1 GCA_014879865.1 Anaerolinea sp. | reverse complement strand
CGTATCTTGTGGGTGTGGACGATCCCCTTGGGCAGCCCGGTCGTGCCGCTGCTGTAGATGATGTTGTACGGATCATCTTCGGTGATTTCGATTCCGGTCGGGTTGTGATCCGGCACGTCGGTCACGAGTTCAGCATAGGCGCGATAGCCGGGAGTCCCCGTTCCGTCGATGACGAAGTAACGGTTTGCTGCCACCAGCGGCAGTTCCGGCTTAACCGGATCGAGATGCTGCGCGAAGGCGGCTTCGGTGATAATCAGCGCCGTATCCGAATCGTTCAGCAGGCGGGCGAGCCCCTGACCGCGCAGCAGATTGCTTAGCGGGACGACGACCGCGCCGATCTTGGCGACCGCCCAGTAGGTTTCCAGCAGTTCGAGCGAATTCGAGAGGATCGTGGCGATCTTGTCGCCCTTACCGATCCCTTCGCGCAGCAGCCCGTGCGCCAAGCGATTCACGCGGCGGTTGAATTCGGCATAGGTCAGCCGGTGCGCGCCGTAGATCACCGCGACGTGATCCGGTCGGTAGAGCGCATGGCGATTGAGTAACGTCCCCAGATTCATTGCGGCATCCTATTGTGTTCGTGCGTGCAGCCATTCGACGATGGTGGGTGGCAGTTGCTTCTGCACTTTGGCGCTCACGTACATACCAATATGCCCGACCGGGAACGAGACGGCGGTGTAATCCGCGCTGCCGATCACGCCTTCCAGCGCGGCGCTGGACGCGGGCGGCACAAGGTGATCTTTCTCGGCGTACAGGTTGAGCACAGGCATGGTGATGCGCTTGAGATCGACGCGCCGCCCCCCGATCTCGATCTGCCCGCGCACCAGCCCGTTTTCGATGTAGAAGCGGCGGACAAACTGCGCCCACGCTGCCCCCGCCTGATCAGGACTGTCGAAAATCCACTTTTCCATGCGCAGGAAGTTGGTCGAATGGCTGGCATCGTCGAGCGTGTCAAGCAGTGACAGGTATTTTTGCAGCCCCAATTCGAACGGCTTGAGCATTAGGAAGCCGAAATTCATCACGTCGCCGGGGATGTTGCCGAGCGCATCGACCATCTGTTCCGGGTCAATCGTCGGCACGCCGCCGCTCGCGCCCATCCACAAGTTGAGCAGACCATCCGGCACATGGAAATCGACTGGCGCGACCATCGTGATCAGATTGGCGATGCGTTCCGGGTGCAGCGCCGCGTAGCACAGACTGAACGCCCCGCCCTGACAAATGCCGATCAGGTTGATTTGCTCGATGTTCAGCGACTTGAGCAAATACTCAACGCAGTCGTTCATATAGCCGTCGATGTAGTCGTCCAGCGTCAGCCAGCGATCATTTCGCTGCGGGTAGCCCCAGTCGATCAAATACACATCCAAGCCGAGATCGAGCAGCGCCGAGACGAGCGAGCGATCTTGCTGCAAGTCGATCATGTACGGACGGTTGACCAGCGCGTAGGTGATCAGCACGGGCGGCTGAAGCGGCGCGGCGACTCGCGGCGTGTAACGATAGAGCGTCACCAGATCATCGCGGAAGACGGCGGTCTTCGGCGAGATGCCGTAGGCGACATCTTCCTGTCGCACCTGACTCAACGCGCGCACGCCATCCGCCGCGCGTTCGCTCATGCTGACCAATTCCTGTGCGATCTGCTCCGATGAAAGCGCCAATGGAAAAGCCGGAAACATCATCGTGCATCCCCCTTTCCGTCACTCAACTCCGCCCGCAGCGCCGCGATCTCGCGCTTGAGTTCGCGCACTTCCTTGCGCAAATCGTGAATGCGGCGGTGTGCCTCGTCGAGTTCGGTGCGTGTCGGCAGGTCAAACAGCCGCATGAATCGCTCGTTGACGAATCGCTGCTGCTGGCGATACCGGATCACCGTTTCGACCAAGCGCGACTGCGCCCGCACGTAATCCGGCGTCAAGAACGACTGTTTGAAACTGTTATCCGCGACTGCGCTCCAGCGATTGAGCAAATCGCGCACGCTTTCGAGCATTTCGCCTGCTTCCATCAGCCGGATCAAGTCGCGCATGAAGTGCTCAAACGCGGCAACCCACGTTTCCGACAGGATCGCGTTGTAATCATAGAGCGCCTGCTGCATATCCACCCATGCCGCGAACGCGAGCCGCATCCC
>JACSRG010000937.1 GCA_014879865.1 Anaerolinea sp. | reverse complement strand
CATCATGCGCATCTTAATTGCAGACCAGCAGGTTGATGTGCGCGAAGCGATCTGCCTGCTGCTTGAAGAAACCCTGAGCGGTTCCGATTTCTGGTTTGCTACAAATTCACTGGACGTAATTGATATCATATCGTCTGCGTGTATCGATGCGCTCGTGGTCGATTGGGAACTCGTCAGCCGTGACTTGTTCACGCGAATGCGAATGCTCTGCCCTCGAACCCGCATTATCGTCCTGAGTGTGCGTCCCGAAATTCGCCCTGAAGTGCTGAAGCTCGGTGTAGATGCGTTTGTCTGCAAAGGTGATCCGCCGGAATATCTACTGGATGCGCTTCACAACCCCGCTTGACAAAACAGAACGCCCTCCCTATAGTCACTGTCATTAGTCGATTGAATGCACACGCGAAACTTCCGGGGAAGAGTTATGCAGACTTGTGAACATGTGAAACAGATTCAGGCAGTAACGCCGAACACCAAAGGTTGTGAAGAGTGCTTGCAGATGGGGGATCGTTGGGTGCATCTCCGCGTCTGCCTGACCTGTGGACACGTGGGCTGCTGCGATTCATCGAAGAATAAACACGCGTCGAAGCATGCCCATGCCACCGGGCATCCGATGGTCAAGTCGCTCGAACCGGGCGAATCGTGGGGCTACTGCTTCGTGGACGACATCTTCTACGAGGAAATCTAGGGGCGGGCGCTGCCTGTGAGACAACTGCCCGCCTCGTGAACTAGATGGTTTGAGGCACGGCTTCGCGCGGCGGGTGGACACGCAGCCAGTCGTCGAGCGAAGCCACCACTTGATCGAGCGACTCGAAGATAAACAGCGTACCGTGCATCCTGTGCGGACTAGGGTCGATGCGTTCGAACGCATCCAGCGAATAGGGCACGCGCTGCACTTCATCGGTCAACGCGCGTTGAAGTTCGCCGTAGGAGGACATGAGCCCTGCGCCGAGTGCTTTTAACACCCCATCTTCCCATGTGAAGCCAAACTCGATTGAGTACCACCAGAGACTCCCCAATGAGCGCCGCTCATCTTTCTTGAACTTGATCGCTTCTTGCCCGAAACGCTGCAAATAATCGGCGTAGCGTCGATGCGCCATGAAGGGCAGATGCCCAAACGCATCGTGGAAAATGTCCGGCAATGGGGTGTAATCGATCGAGTCCCGGTCGCGAATGTATTCGGTGACGAGGAACTCACGACGCGCGAGGGCTTCGAACCAATCCTGTCCGTCTGAATACTGAATGTCGGTACTGACGAGCTTCCAGTCGACAAGTTCTTGCAGCCGCTCGCTCAAGCGGGCGAAATCAGGAATCCGCTCCGGTTGCAAGCCGAGCATTTGCGCGCCATCGAGCCACAACCGCGTGCCGTGCCGCTCAACTTGCGGAAGCTGCCGCTCGTACATGATCCGCCAGATTTCGTCTTCGGCGGGGGAAAACTGCTTGAAAGGTCTGGACGCCATCTTTCTCCTCCTGAAATTATTCGCCGTCGCCCGCCAACCATGAGCTCATGTACTCCGGTTTCTCAAGTGCCAGCGCCTCGGCGGTGAGATGGAGCGGGTGGAAGGTATCGACCATCACCGCGAGTTCTTCTGTCTTGACTGCGCCGATAGAGGCTTCGGTTGCGCCGGGTTGCGGACCGTGCGGAAGCCCGAACGGGTGCAGCGTGATGTCGTACTTGTCGATGCCCTTGCGCGACATGAAATTGCCATCGCAGTAATAGATCACCTCATCCGAATTGACATTCGAATGGTTGTAGGGGGCGGGAATGCCTTCCGGATGGTAGTCGAACAGACGCGGCACGAACGAGCAGATCACGAAATTCCAGCCGTCAAACGTTTGATGCACGGGGGGTGGCTGATGAATCCGACCGGTGATCGGCTCGAAATCACGGATATTGAATGCCCAAGGGTAGAGATAACCATCCCAACCGACGACATCGAGCGGGTGGTGGTCGAGGATGTGCTTGCTCAAACGGTCGCGAACTTTGATACGTACCTCGAACTCACCGCGCTCAGTATGCGGTTCAAGTTCTTGCGGAACGCGAATATCACGCTCGCAGTAAGGCGCGTGTTCGAGAAGCTGACCGTAGTTATTGCGGTAACGCTTGGGCGGTTGGATCTG
>JACSRG010000936.1 GCA_014879865.1 Anaerolinea sp. | reverse complement strand
GAATCTTCTCTTGGATGTAGATCGGCACGGCAGGCACGACCAGATCGTCGCCATCCTGCTCATCTTTGCCATGCCAGACGAGCTGCGGGTCGAGCGATGGGTCACGCGGATAGCGCATGTCGAATGGCTGCGTCTCGTCGTTCCCGGCGAAATCGCGCAGTTCGCTGGTGGGGATGTTGACGCGGGTGTCATTGTGGCGCAGCGCATCGACTTCGATGGGCGCGGCTGGGCGTTTCGGGGTGCGGGGCATCAGGCTTTCTCCGTCAATTTAATCTGGCTGATCGCCCGACGGATGCTGTTCTGGGCATCCCACGGGTCAAGGATTTCGATAAAGTCCCAGCGTCCGAACGACTCGCCGCTGCTGTTTAGGGCGTTCACGCCCGGTATCCATAGGGTACGCATGGTCGCGGCTTTGGCGTCCTTTTCATCGCGGCGCTGTTCGCGTTCGCCCGTGACTTCGACGATCAGGGTGAGCGGTTCACGATCCCGCCCCATATCAACGCGCACCAAAAAGTCGGGGATGTACGTCCTGTCCGAGCCTTCTAACGTGTAGGGGATCGTCAGGTTCATGCCTTCGTTCTTCACGTAGGCGGTCACTTCGGGCATCAGCTCCAGCGTTTGCGCCATCTTTGCTTCCCACCCACTGTCAATCGGCACGTAATTGATCTGACACTTGCGTGAGTCAGTGCGCCAGACCTCTTTGCGCGTCTCAAAATCGACGGTCGCGCTCGACCCAATTGGGGCAGTGGTATTGAGGATCAGTTTCAGACGTTCTTCGCCTTCGCCGGAATTCGTCCCAGCCACAATCGCCCGATAAATCTTTTCGGCGGCGCTGTAAGCGTTCTCGGTCAGCAGCAACAGTTGCAGCCGGCACCCATCTTTCAGTGTGACATAGCCGCTGCTGATCCATTCGTTGACAATGCGTAAAATCTGCGGGAAGTACCATACTTTGGGTGTGCCGGAGGGCGTGTCCTCATCACGAAAATTCCTTTCTAGGATGTGTTTCGCCAGCAGGAAGGCGACCTCTTGTTCGCGGTGTGCGTACAAGTCATCTAGGGTGTGGATTTCGCTTTCACCGATCAACGGTGCGCTTTCGGTGAGATTCGGAAGCTGTTGGCTGGAGAAGATCATGCCGGAGGTGGCGTCGAAGCGCGCACTCAACGGCTGGTCGTTCAGTTCGTAGCGATAGCCGATCACGTTGGGGAAACGAAACTCTGCCCCTTCACGTTCTGGCATCGCTTTCACTTGGGTAGCTATGCGCGGCAGGCGCGGTGTCTTGGTCGTGCCAGACGCCGGGATGAAGCTGAACGGCACACCATAGACTTCGGCATATTCGGGGTCAAACATCCCGTTTTCGTCCGGTTCATAGCTAATGCGGCGCAGCGCCCGCCCGACCACCTGCTCGCAGATCAACTGTGTGCTGAAGGCACGCACGCCGAGGATGTGGGTGACTGTTTGGCAATCCCATCCCTCGGTGAGCATCGAAACCGATACGACACACTTGACTGACTCGCCTAAGCGACCGGGTTTGCCGACGGTATTCATGACTTCGCGCAGCAGGTCAACATCGGTCAGGTCGTCCGGGTCGCGGTCAGGGTAGCGGCGGCGGTAGTCAGCTTTGTAAGCGTCGATCTCGCGCGCGGCGATGCGCTTGAAATCGTCGCTCATGCCTTCACCACTTTCTAACTGCTGGCTGTCCACCAGAATGGTCGTCGGACGGGGATTCCATCGGTCGACATCCTCGTTACGAAACAAGCCTAGGTTGCCCGCCGCGATCACCGTTGTATCGGCATAGGGTCGTTCGTAACCGCTGATCCATTCGTAAACCATCTTGGAGACGCGTGTGTTGTTGCACACAACGATTAATACGGGCGGCGGCAGGGCGATTTCATCGTCGCCGAGCGCTGCTTTTTGCTCTTTCCAAAGCGCATGGACTCGTTCGTAGCTTCCGTATAGACTGACGAGTGCGCCTTGTAGTTCGCGGGGCAGGTTTTCAGCGGAGTTATCGCCGTCTGCGCGCTTTCCCAAACCATCCTTGATGTGCGTCCACAGCGTGCGGTACATCGGCATATCGCCCTGCATCGCATCATCTGCCACAGGTAGGCGCGGTATCTTGAC
>JACSRG010000934.1 GCA_014879865.1 Anaerolinea sp. | reverse complement strand
AGGACGAGCTTGACCTGATCCAACTGGCGGCGCACATCGCCGGGCTTGCCATCGAACATGCACAGGCGGAAATCGCGCTGCGCGAAGGCGAAGAACGCTTTCGCGAGTTCATGCGCTATCTGCCGGGGTCGGTGCAGATCAAAGACGACGCCGGGTATGTGCTGTACTGCAACGAACGCTACGCCGCCCTGAACGACCGGACGCCCGAAGAGATCATCGGCACACGCCCGACGGATCACCTGCCGGAAGCGCTGGCGAGGATGTTCGATCATGAACATGAGCGCGTGCTGCGCGAGAATCGGGCGCTGGAATTCCATCATGACCTCCAGCACACTGCTGACAGCGTGCGCTTCTGGACGATCCGCTTTCCGATTCCCCGTGCGGGCAAGCCGCCCCTCGTCGGTACGATCAGTCTGGATGTGACCCGCGAAAAGCTGGCGGAGGATGCGCTCAAGCGCAGTGAAGAACGCTACCGGCAGATGTTTGAACGGGTCAGGCTGCCGAAATTTATCGTCGATGCGCAGACCGCCGCGATTCTCGATGCTAATCCGGGGGCAGTCGAGTTCTACGGGTATCCGCTCGAAACGCTCAAGACGATGACCATGCTGGACATCAACATCGCCGAACCGGAGATCATCCGCGAAAAGCTGCGCCAAGTCATGGCAGGCGAGATCAGCTCGTGTGAGTTTACACAGCGGCTCGCCGATGGCAGCACGCGCGACACAGAAAGCTACGCGGTCGCTATCGAGCACAATGGGCAGCCTGCGGTCTACTGCACGTATATCGACGTGACCGAGCGCAACCGCGCCCAAGCAGCATTGAAAAATGCCAACCAAGTGCTTGAGCAGCGGGTGCTGGAACGCACGGCTGAGCTACAGGAGGAGCGCAACCTGCTGCGCACGGTGATCGATACCGTGCCCGATTTCATCTACGTGAAGGATGCGCAGCATCGGATGGTGCTGAACAACGCGGCACATGCGCGCTCTCTGGGCGAACGCACCGAAGCCGAAATCGTCGGCAAGACCGATTTCGATTTCTTCCCGCCCGACATGGCGGCGAAGTTCCACGCCGACGAGGATCGCCTGTTCGCTACCGAACAAGCGCTGGTCAATGCGGAAGAGCGTTCCATCGGGGAGAAACGCGGCGAAATCTGGGCGCTGACCACCAAAGTCCCACTGCGCAATTTGCAGGGGAAGCTGATCGGTCTGGTGGGGATCACGCATGATGTAACCGTGATGAAGGCTGCCGCCGAAGCGCTGCAGATCAGCGAAGAACGGTATCGCGCGACCATCGCCGCCATGTCCGAAGGGCTGGTCGTGCAGAATCGGGATGGCGCGATTGTCGTGTGCAACAATGCAGCCGAGTGGATGCTCGGACTGACCGCCGACCAGATGCTCGGTCGCACGTCGGTCGATCCGCGCTGGCGGGCGGTGCATGAAGACGGCTCACCGTTCCCCGGCGAAACGCATCCGGCAATGGAGACGCTGCGCACGGGTCAGCCGCAGCATGGCGTCGTCATGGGGGTACACAAGCCCGACGGCACGCTGACATGGCTGCTCGTCAACGCGAAGCCGCTGCTAGACCCGGCGGATGGGCAGCTCTACGCGGTGGTCACCACCTTCGCCGACATCAGCGCGCCGAAACAAGCGGAAGCGGTGATCAAAGCGGCGCTGGCACAGGAGAAGGAGCTGAGCGAACTCAAGTCGCGCCTCGTGTCGATGGCGTCGCACGAGTTTCGTACGCCGCTGGCATCGATTCTCACGGCGACCGAAACGCTGATCCGCTACTGGGAACGCCTAGACAAGGAAAAAATCAACGAGCGGTTGGAGCGGGTGCGAGAACAGGTCGAGCACATGACGGCGATCACCGAAGATGTGCTTCAGCTTTCCCGCCTGCAAATGGGGCGCGCGAAGTACGAACCGGCAGTGGGCGATCTGGATGCGCTGTGCGCGCATGTCGTGAGCAAACTCGCCGAACTGCCCGACGTGGGTCGGCGCATCGTGTACGCGTGTGCGGAGCACCCACTCAACGCGGTCTTCGACGCGCGGTTGATCGAGCAGGTGATCAACAACCTGCTGCACAACGCGCTCAAGTATTCTCCCGCCGAAAAGCCGGTACAGATCAGCCT
>JACSRG010000821.1 GCA_014879865.1 Anaerolinea sp. | reverse complement strand
GATTTTGCCGATCAGGTGCGCTTCATCCCCTTGCAGTGACTTGCGTTTGATTGTCCTCTGCACCAGCGCGGATATAATGGTAGGCAGCGATGTGATCTGAAAAGGGCGCGCCTATGCGACGTTATATCCTACCCCTCATACTTTGTCTGTTCGCGGTGTCGGTGAGCGCCGCGCCGCTGGCACAAGCCAACATCTTCGAGCAAGCGCTGTTCGACGCCCGCGCCGACCTCGAAGTGCTGGCGGATGCGGTCTTCGGCTTGGGCATCCGCCCGCAGGAATGGACGGGCAACACCAATCTTCAGTCGGAGACGGTCGCATCCGATTTGTGGTTCGATAACGAACTGCTGGCGAACGGCGTTTTCGGCGCGCAAATCCGCCCGGAAACGTGGATCGGCGTGAGCGTCCCCGTGCCGGAGATCATCGTGCGCAATGTCCGCCACGATCTCGAACTCGCGGCGGACGCGCAGTTGGGTCTGGCGATCCGTCCACCGGAATGGCGCGGCGGCGCGCCCATCACCCGCTGTGACCGCACGCTGCAAAACACGCTCACCATTTTGAACGTGTTCTACGGTGTCCAGACGCAGACGCCTGAATCGGCGATCAACTACTGCGCCGCCGTCAGCGCCGAGGTCGAAGATGATCTGATCAACATCGTCTTCGGCACGCCGGACGCGAACGGCAATCTGCCCAACCCGATTGACCTGCTCAGCGCCGTGCGCGGCGACCTCGAACGCCTCGCCGACGAACTGCTCGGCTTGAACACGCGACCGGAAGGCTATATCGCCAGTCGTGACGTCCAGTCGCCGACATTCGTGGGCGATATCCTGCTCGACATGAACCTGTTGGCGGATCAGCAGTTGGGCATCGGCATCCGTCCGCCGGGCTGGATCAGCGGCACGGTCACGTCACCCGCTTCGACCTATCTGATTTTGCGGCGCAACCTCGAACTGCTGGCGGATGCGACCCTCGGCGTCAACGTGCGCCCGACCGGCTGGCAGGGCGTCAACCCGCTGGAACGCTGCGAACCGACGCTGCGTTCGCTGACATTCCTCGTCGAATCGGCATACGAGATCACGCTCGGCGAACTCGACCCCGCCGATCCGGCGTACTGCACGACGCTCAGTTCGACCGTCAATGCACTGGTGGAAAATCCGCCGCAGCTTGATTTCGCCGAAGAACAGGAAAATCAACGGCTGATGGCGTCCTCGAATTACGCCTTCAGCTATCTCGATTACGCGGCGCTCGACTACATGGGCGTAATGCCCGGTGGTACGCAGTTCCGCGCGGTCTACCGCAACTACGGCGAGTCGAACATGATGTTCGTCAGCGGCGCAGATTTCGCGGTGTACGTCGATTGGCGCTTCACCACGCTCGCGGAAACGACCTTCCGCAGCCTGCCGACGATTGACGGCGAACCGCTGGCATACTGTGACGCGAACTGGTGCAATGGTCCCGGTCCCACGCCGACCCCGACCGGCTTCGGTCCGCTCATCGGCGTGCTGATCCAGACAACGCCGTTCGCCACGCCCAACCCGCAGGATGTCGCCGCGACCAAGCAGCTTGTCTCGTGGAACTATGTCCGCGTCGGCTACGTGTTCGACAACTTGCAGTCGCGCACGGCGCAGGTCACGCTGGAGTTGTGCGCGCAGGCGGCAGCCGTCGCAACGGCGTGCGAACCGGTTGTGCAGGTGTTCGACAACAACATCAACGCGAACCTGCCGGTGCTCTCGGTGTATAACGGCTTGAACGTGTACGAGTTCCGCTACGGCTATACGACCAACCTGTTGATCGAAGGCTCGACGCGCTACTCGACGGATGTCTGGATCGCCGACCCGACGATCCGCTAAGCGCAGCGGCGCGTCCGCCGTCCGACCTTCGGTCGCCAATCCCCCTCTCCCCGCTTGCGTGGGTTGAGATTTGCATATTCGTCGCCGTAGGCTCAAAGCCTACGGCGAGCCCAAAAACCTGTAAGCCTGCTAATGCAGTTTAACAAATTGGTACGGATTACCCCTCACCCCCCAACCCGTCAGGGGTAGGTATTTGACGCATGCCCTCCGCAACGAGAACCCCCTCCCGTCCAAGCTCCGCTTGGCACCTCCCCCGAATTCGGGGGAGGGTGCAAGCAGACGCGCC
>JACSRG010000531.1 GCA_014879865.1 Anaerolinea sp. | reverse complement strand
CCCTCTCCCCGCTTGCGTGGGAGAGGGACGGCTTGCGTAGCAAGCAGGGTGAGGCGTTGCGATTGAATATTCATATGGCTTCTTAGGGATGTTTTTGGTAATGGACGACGCACGAACTCTCCGATTTTCCGTAGGCATGATATATCATGCCCGTTTTTGTAGGGACGCGCTTCTGCGCGTCCGCGGCTAGATCGAGCACTTAGGCTGCTGCCCGCGTCCCGGTGATGAAATAGCGTCCGAGCGCGGGGACAGCGTTCATGAGCGGCAGCCCGAACGCCAGCACCGGCGGCTGGAAGATCGACGCCTGCAAGAAGCGCCCCAAACGCACGCGCCCGCCGAACTCGCGCCGCCATGCCGCCTGATAGCCGCGCTTGAGCGCCACCGCGTCGATTTCGCCCGCGCACCAGCGCGCGATCCCGTCTGCCGCCAGCATCCCACCGCGCAGCGCGATGCTCATGCCATCCCCCGCCAGCGGCGCGATCATCCCGGCGGCGTCGCCTGCCATGAGGATGTCGCCTTCGACCGCGCTTTTCGGCGTGAACGGCACTTGGCTGATGCTCAACCACGCGCTTTCGATCTGTGCCCCGGCGAAGAAGCGCGCAAGGTGCGGATTCTGCGCCGCCATCCATGCGACGAACGCGGGGATCGACGCGCACGGCTGGAATACATCCAAGCGCGCCAGCAAACACACATTGACCCGCCCGCCTTCGATCCCCGAAATGCCGCAGTAGCCGCCGGGGAAAGCATGGACATCCACGCGCCCCGGTGGAATGTCACCGCAAAAATGCGCCTTCAAGCCGATATACGGCTGGCGTCGGCGCATAAACGCGCGATTCAGCGCCTTGTCGAGTGCCGAACGTTTGCCGTGCGCGGCGATCACTGCGCGGGCGTGCAGCGTCGCGGTCGGCGTTTCGACCCGGAAACCGTCGCGCAAGTTCCCGTCGATCCGCTTGACCTGCGTGCCGGTGATCACGCTGACACCTGCCGCCCGTGCCTGCTCCGCCAGCGCGTGATCGAGCGCGTAGCGGCTGATGCCCAGACCGCTTCCCGGCAGATTACCTTCCCAGCGCGCGCCATTTCCCGCCGTAATCTGCACACGCCGGATCGAAATCGGGCGCTGTGCCTTGAGCGCGGGCAGCACCCCCAATTGATCGAGATAACCCGCCGCTTCCGGTGATAAAAATTCGCCGCACACCCTGTGACGCGGATACGTCCCCGCCTCGATCACCGTGACATCAAGTCCCGCCCGCGCCGCCGTGATCGCCGCGCTTAAGCCTGCCAGCCCACCGCCCACGACGATTAGCATTTGTCGGCGACCAGCGTCATACGAAACAGGGGATGCCCGTAGATGCGGGGCTGCGGGATACCAGCTTGGCGCGCCATAGCGCGCAGTTCGGCGGGCAGATAGCCGCGCTTGATCGACGCGATGGCATCATAGCGGGTGATGTAGCTGCGCGCGAACGCGGGCTGGATCAGCTTGAAGCCGATCAGCGGCAGCCACCCGCGAATCAGGTCGCTCATGATGATGCCGCGCCGCGCACGCGCATACGTGTCGCCGAGAAAGGCGATCACGCTGTCCGGCGGGAGGTGATGCAGGAACAGCGACGAGACATAGTAATCTACGCCGAGGGGCGCAAACGGCAAACTGAGCGCGTCGGCTTGCACAAGCTGAGTCGTAGGGGCGGCTGCGGCATATTCAAGGTGACGGGCGCTGAAATCGAGGGCGAACAGGCGCACGTCGCGTCCATGTTGGCGCGCCCATGCCGAGATAGCATGGGGTAGATGTGCTGATCCGGTCGCCACGTCCGCGACCGTGACCGAACCCGCCGCTGTGCGCAGGCGCGGGTACAGGTGCGCGGTGATCGCCGCGTTGCCACCCAACCAGCGGTTGATTCGTTCGAGGTCACGCAGAGAACGCTGCACCTCGGCAGGCGCTTCCCCGCCGAGGTCGAGCAGTTCCGGCGTATCTACACGCGGCGGAATAAATGTCATCCGGCAGCCTCACATAAGCTATCGTCTCATCGTAGCAGTCGCTAGGCTAGTGTGAGGTAAGCGCCGGATGAATGTTAGGGAATCGCGTTATTTCACCGGGATGTTGAACGCATAGCCGAAGCGGTTGTCGGGATCGTATTTGGCTTTGGTCGCCACCAGCCGGGCGAACTTCTCCGGCGTGTAAGCGTCACGGACGCGTTCACGCGATTCTTCGCGTTCAAGGAAGTTCAGGTAGACCGCGCCCGACTGCGCCGAGCCGAGTTCACGCTTGGTCTGCGCCAGATACGCGCTCAGGCGTTCCCCGATTTCCGGCGTCGGCGTGATGCCGACCATGTACAGGCTGAACAGCTCATCGCGGTGACTGTAGGCGTTCGCATCGTCGGGAACACGCGCAATCGCCCCACCCGCATGGCGGACTTCCGAGAAGATCAGCGGCGGCTGCCCTTCGCTGACGAACGTGCGGCGGATCAGCGTGTCGATCACCTCGTCGCTGAGTTCGCGCAGCCATGCGCCCGACGATCCGCCGGGAGTCGGGTTTTCCGGGTCGTTGCTGATCGTCTTCATCTCGGTGACAGGCGTCGGGTGGAACATGTTCGCCACCGGCTGCCGCCAATCGAGCCATTCCTGCACATAGCGCATCCCGTCGGCGGAACCAACGGCGGGATCGCCCGCATACGCGCCGCGCACCATCACAAACGACTTGCCGCGCACAGGTTCGGGGATGAACGGGAACGGCGGGAAGTTCATCAGCACAATCGACGTAGTGAATTCGTCCGGCAGCCGCGTGATCCACTCGCGGTAGAAGCGCATGACGTCGCCCGCCATCGCCGCCGGATAGAGCAGATTGCCGCCGAGCACGCCATTCGACGGGAACAGCGCGACCTCGATCCCCGTGACGACCGCGAACGCGCCGCCCCCGCCGCGCAGGGCCCAGAAGAGATCGGCGTTTTCGTCCGCGCTGACCTTACGCTGTTCGCCGTCAGCGGTGACCACGTCAAGGCTGATGACCGTATCCACCGCCAAGCCGTATTTGCGCCCGAACCAGCCCATGCCGCCGCCGAGCGTATAGCCGACCACGCCGACGCCCGGCGACGAGCCGAACAACGGCGTCAAGCCGAGCGGCGCGGTGTGCGGGACGACTTCCCCCCACAGGTTACCCGCGCCGATCCACGCCGTGCGCCGTTCGGCATCCACACGGACGCCTTTGAGCGCCGACGTGACGATCAATACTGCGTTTTCGTCCGCCGGGCGGACTGTACCATGTCCGGTGGACTGCACCGCGACGCTCAAGCCTTCTTGCGCCGCGAAGCGAACAGCCGCCGATACGTCGTCGGCATTCTGCGCCAGTACGATCAACGCGGGCGCATGGGTCACGGCGCGATTCCAAGCCAAGCGCGCCTGATCGTATTCGGCGTCGCCGGGGCGCAAAACCGCACCGCTGATTTCCATCGCTCCCATGAGAGTCGTCATGTTGATTAGCCTTTCCAGTCTGACGTTACGTGTTCAGAATAGGTGAAATCGGTAAGCGGCTCATCCGTCCAAGGGCGGGTTTACACCCTATCCCATGGATGAATTAGTGATTGCGCATATGCCAGAACTCAGGCATTTCCACGAACTAATGTATGATGGTGTTTCATGCTGGTTTGATAAAGGTGACATCATGTCTGGTCGAGCAGCCAAATCTCGGGATTCAGGCAGCCGAATTCCTGCTGCGGTTGGGCAGCGTGCATCCAATCCTCGACACGATGAAACCCAACCGCTTGTCGAAAGCGTACTCCAGCTTCACCGGCTGATCGGGAATCGGGCAACCGCCGCGCTGCTGCGTCCCGACGCGGGTGGAGCAGCCGCTCACGCGCGCATTCAGCGCGTCAGTGGCGGGACGGTCAGCAAAACCGACGCTGCCCGAAAAGCAGCAGAGAACAAAATCATCAAAGAGCTTCCTATTCAGTACTCGAGTGAGAAGAATCTCAATAAAATCACCAGCCTGCTGAGCCAAGCGCCAACAATCAAGGAAATCAACCGCATTGTCAAGCAGCTGCTCGCCAATGCGAAAGAAGTGTTGAAACGACTTGCCGCCGATTGGAAAACAGTCGTCGAGCAAAAGGAGGATCTATCCGGTATTCGCATCGACTTCACCGGGTCTGACTTTCATAACAACGGGCAGCAGGTTCTCATCATTACCGCGCCCTCGGGGCGCAAAACCGTGTACAAGCCGCGCTCGACGGAACCGGATAACGCTTTGACAGGGAACAGCGGCAGTGTCATCAGTGAATTCAACAAGTTGAACTCCAAAACCAAACTGCCGACGATGGAATTCACCGAAAAGACCGCGAAAGGCAGCGCCGAACCGTATGCTTATGTAGAGTTCGGCAATCAAACGGATGAAAAGAATAAGAAGCAGATTGTGACCTACTACCGGCAAATGGGCGCGCTGGCAGTGATCGCCAAACTAACCGGCACAGATGATCTGCATCAAGACAACATCATGGCGACCAAAACCGGTCCGCTCGTGATCGATGGCGAGACGGCATTCCTCCCGCATGTGATGGCAGCAGGGTCGTACATTGATACGACGATAGCCCCTGCGCTCACCCAGTTTTACGACGACTCGACCAATGGGTTTCGCACTAAAGACAATCCACAAGCTATCCAGACAATTAGATCGAAAGATATGCTGACTCCGAGTTACAAAAAAGCGTTTTTTGAAGGTGCGGAACAAACGATCAAACTCATTCGGAAGAACAAGGCAGCCGTTACCAACCTGATCTTGGGGAAAATGAAGGCGTTGTCAAATGCTCGACTGGTGCCATTGCAAACTTCAGAATTCCTCGAGCTGATTACCCAATATGGGCGAGACCCTGATACTACGGTCAAGAAGGCGTCTTCCCGGGTTGTTGCCGGGTTGAAGTTCAAAGGTTACGCCTTCGACGGGAGCAAAAACCAAGACTTGAAGACCTATTTGCGCCAAGATTTTGCCCGTCAGGATGTTCCTATTTTTCATTACCACCCGACGAGCAATGAGGTCGAGTATCATGGGGTAGTGATTGGCAGCTATGGCGGAGACGCGATCCCGGTACTCGTCGGTAAGAACATTGACTGGATACTCACGCGGGGTATCAAGGGTTTCAAAGCGGATTTTCAGGCAGAATTCGATGCCCAGTGACACGGTTGGTCAACGCAGGTAGGCGGCGATCAGCGCGAGTTCTTCCCGGTACATGCGGCGCATCAACGGCTTGAGCATGAGATTCTGGATGAATCCGGCGACGCCCGATGGCAAGCGCATGTCCGTGCGGAATGTGAGCCGCGTCTTCGTGCCGTTTTCCAGCGGCTCGAAGATGAAATCGGTCGAAATCCCCTCGACCGGCGAAGACTCGTTGAGCAGACGCCCCGGCTGCGGCTCGGTGATCGTCGCCGTGAAAGCGCTTTTCCGCCCCATGACATTCATATCGACGCGGACTTTCGTCCCCGCCCCGACCCCGCCTTCCAGCACCGTCACCCCGGTGAAATACGGTTTGGGCAGAATCGCCGGATGCCCGACCTCGTAATCACGAATGACCGCGTAAACGTCCTCGGTGCGCGCGTCAATCACCGCCGATTCTTCGATGTGAAGCATGGTTCGCTCTCCGTTTTGTGCATTCTTTCACAAGATACGCACATCATAGGAGCAAGCAGCGCGCCGATCATCCGTCAAAAGACGGAAAATCAGCGCGCCAACAGATGTACGTGATCCTTAGGGGGTATCGCGGTCAGGCGCGGTGAGCATTTCCAGCGTGATCAGGTAGGTGTAGGCGTGCTCGAAGGTCGTGCCGCACATCTCCTCGTTGGGGCGCAGGCGGTTGCAGACCTCCGGGCGTTCCGGCTGACCGAAGACCTTGCAGCGGTTATCCTCGGTCAACTGCACGCAGCGCACCCCGGCGGGTTTGCCGTCCGGCATTCCGGGGATCGGGGACGAAATCGACAGCGCGATACAGCACGCGCCGCAGCCAACTCGACAATCCATTCACAATCGCGGTAACGCACAACCGGGAAAGGTCACAGCGAACCCGTACCAGCGCATCAACAATTGGCGCGGACGCTCCAACGGCTGTGAGCTTCCGTCCGCCAGCAGCAGCATATCATTCTGGATCGAATTGCCCCCGTTCAGGCGCAGCGTCTCGCCTTCCCACCACGCCCGCGTCGCATCGACATACGCGGCGACCGGCGCGACCGCGTCCGGCGCTAAGTAGACCAGCAGCCGCCGCCGGTTGAACTCATTAAAGTGGACATTGTCCTGCGTGTGCAGAAACACCAGCGGGAAGAACGTGCTCGTATCATGGTCTTTCCCCACTTCCCACACGCCGAGTCCGAGTTCAAAGCGCGGGCGGCGCTCGTCATGACTCGCCATCGTCGCACTGATGAACGGCTCCTGCCGCCCCGGATTGCTGCGCATCCGGTCAGCAAACGCCGACTGTTTGACCTGCTCCGGCGTCAACGCGCTGGTGAGCAAAACAGCGTTCTTGTGTTTGCTGGCTTGGGCGGCGCGCATCTCGCGCGTGGAGGCGATCTGCGTTAACTGCGACCCGACGCTCGCCCCATGCAGACATTCGCCGGTGATATGCTGCCAGTACGAGCCGGTCTCTTGATCCCAGATGATCAGCAGTCCATCATAGCTGCCGCGCCGCTGAAAGTGAAGCGTCTGCCCGTTCACCCGCGCGTCGAAGACCATGCCGGTGTTACAGGCGTTGCAGAAGGTTAACACCCATGCATGTTCGGCACTGCCCTGCACCACGTTCGACGCCAGCACCACCTGCATCGGCAGCGCGTAGAGCGTGCCGTCGATCTCGAAAGTCAGCAGGAGCGCGTCCGGTGCGATCATCCCGCTGACAAGCGCATAGCCGAGCGCGGCGGAGTCGGTCACATCGATGCGCGGCGGGATCGGCATTCCGGCGAGGTAATCTTCCAACACGGCGCGAGAAACATCGAACATGGGCGCTTTCAGCATGATCATCCCTCATGAGCTCGTGAAGCTTCGGTCGTCGTACTTATAACGCCCCGTGCATCGGTTTGGATTTATACGCCCCAGAACAACCGCATCCCGATGAGCAGCGTGATGATTGTGACGATGGTCATGCCCAAGCCGGCTTTGAGAAAGTCACCGGATTTGTAACCGCCGGGTCCCATCATGAGCACGTTGACCGGGTGCGCTATCGGCGTGAGGAACGCGGCGGAACAGGCAATCGCGACCGCCACCGCCACCGCCTGCGGGCTGACATTCGTTTGCAGCGCCGCCGTCACCGCAATCGAGCCGACGATCAGCGCGGCGACCTGCCCGCCGATCACCTGTGTAATGAGCACGGTCAGCATGAACAACGCCCCGATCAGCGCCAACCCACCATACGGCGCAACCACGCCGACGATTCCGTCACCAATGCGCGCCGCCAAGCCCGTGTTGATCAGTGCGATGCTCAGCGGCAGCATCCCGGCGATCAAAAAGACGACGCGCCACTCAATCGCGCGGTAGGCTTCGTCGAGCGTGATGCAGCCTGCCAGCGCCAGCGCCGCCATGCCCAACAGCATCGCCTCCGGTGTGGGGATGATCTCGAAGATTGACGCCAGCAGCACCAGCACGGTGATCGCCAGCGCGATGGGCGCTTTTTGCGGCAGCGGCGGACGGTAGCGATGACCGCTTTGCAGCACCATGAAATCGCGTTCCTGCGCCAGTGATTTGATCTTGGCGGGCGCACCGACCATCAGGATCGCGTCGCCGACGCTGAGCGGCACTTTCCCGACATCGGTGCGGTAGCTGCGACCGCCGCGCCAGAGCGCGACCGCCGTCAGATGGTATTTGCTGCGAAAACGCATGTCGGTCAGCGTCGTACCGATGACACTGGAGCGCGGCGGAATGACGACTTCCGTCAGGTCAACCGTGTAGTCGCGCTTGCCATTGCCCTTCATGTCAGGGCGACCGATCTCCACGCCCCAATCGCGCATCAGGATCACGCGGTCTTCGCGCCCCAGAATCACGAGGTAATCTTGCGGATGCAGCACTTCGGTCGGCTGCGGGTCGAAGATGGCACGGTGTCCACGCCAGATCGCCAGCAGCGTCAAGCCGAGGTCGTGCCCGATGCCGCTGTTCGCCAGCGATACATTCGCCAGCTTGGAACCGGGCAGCACGCGGATTTCCCACAAACGTTCTTCGAGCTGGTATGCGGCTGATAAGCTCTGCGAAAGCGCGTAGGCGCTGGCGGTTTGTGCGGCGGACTCGTTGGTGGGCAGAATCCGCCGCCCGATGACCATCATGTAGATGAACGCCGCCACCGCGATTAAGCCGCCAGTGGCGAGAAAATCGCTCATGCTCAGCGGCTGCTGACCGTACTCCTCCAGCACGCCGCTCATGATGATGTTCGCCGTCGTGAAGTAGGTCGCCATGCCGCCGACCAGTGTCCCGAACGACAGCGGGATCAGAATCTTGGATGGCGCGACTCGCGATTCGCGGGCGACCTGCACGGCGGCGGGCAGCAGCACCGCACCCGCCGCGATGTTGTTCATCACCAGCGAGAGCGCCGCCCCGACCAGCATGAACAGCCCGACGAGGCGCGCTTCTGACCCCGCGCCAACCGCCTTCAGTCGGGCGGCAATCCACGCGACCACGCCGGTATCTTCGAGTGATTGAGTGATGACGAACAAACCGATGATCGTGACAACCGCCGAACGGCTGAACCCGGAGATCGCTTGTTCAGGCGTAATAATCCCGGTCAGTGGCAGTGCAACGATAATGAGGATGCCAACCAAGTCAGGTCGCACCCTGCCGGACATGATGAGGAGCAGCGCGACGACGATGAAGGCAATCAGCGCTAGCTCTTGGTCAGATAAGAGCAAGCTAGACCCTATAGTATGCAGGAAAGTCGTTCTCAGCATACCACGCGGACGCGAAACCCGCAGCAGGTTCTAACCGGACACAAAGCAATCCATCACCGCCGCCACAGCAGCACGCCGACCGCGAAATACAGCCCCGACAGCACCGTCAGCCAGACCAGTTCATAGGCGACATCGCCCAAGCCCGCGCCGAGCGTCAGCACCTTGTTGAGCGCGACGACGGCGTGTGTCGGCGGCAGAAAGTCGAAAGCGTGCACCACGCGCCCGCCGACAGTGAACAGGTCAACGCCGGGGATCGGGAACATCGCGCCGGAAAAGAACATGAAGATGCCGAGCGGGAAATTGGCGATGATGAACGCCTGCGCGACGGTCTTCGAGAACGCGGCGACGATCAAGCCGGAACCGACAATGCCGAGCGTCGCCAGCGCGGCGATCAGCAGTGCCAGCAGCAGCGATCCGGCGGCATGGTAGTTGAACGCCAGCGCGGTCAAAAAGGTCAGCGCGATGCTGGCGACGCCGATCACAAGGATCGTCCCGCTCACGCCGAGCAAGTACTCGACTGCCGTCATGCGCGAGACTTCCAAGCGCCGCAGCGTCCCGCGTTCCGTCTCACGAGCAATCGTCATGGCGGCGATGAATACCAGCATGATGATGGCGAAGACCAGAATCCCCGGCACGTACAGGTCGAAATCGCTGCGGCTGCCCGATACGCCGAGCGCTTCTTCAGTGTAGGCGACGCGCGGCGGCGTCCCGGTGACGGTCTGCGCGACGCTTTCGACTGCCCCGGTCATGAAGACCGCCGCGACGACATACTGCGGGTTGGTCAAATCGCCCACCAGCGTGACGCCCGTCCCCGTTCCGCTTGCCAGCGCGTCGAGAAAATCCGGCGCGACGATCAGCAGTGCGACCGCCTGCCGATCCCGCAGCAGACGTTCTGCTTCGGCGCGATCTGCTGCTTCGACCAGCCGCAGAATCGGCGTGCCGTTGGCGTACGCCTGCGCGCTGATCGCCGCCGCGACTCCGCTGTCGCCCGCTTGATCGAGCAGCACCACCGGGTAAGTCGTGGTCGTCGTACCGAATGCCAGCGCGTACAGCGCGACCATCAGCGGCGCAAACGCCAGCGTCAGCAGCAGCGTGAGCGGATCACGCATCTGTTCGCGCAAACTCGTGCGGAAAATCACCCATGCTCTCGTCATTCGCGCAGCCGCCTTCCTGTCAGCTTGATAAACACGTCTTCGAGCGTTGGTTCGGCGATGTGCAGTTCGCTCCACGTGCTGCCGCCCGCATCCAGCGCGGCGATGATGCGCGGGAGCGCGGCGCGCACGTTCGCCGTGCTGATCTGAAGCTGGTAGTCGGCGGCGATCACGCTGTCCACATCGGGCAGCGCGCGGATCGCCATCTGTGCTTCGCTCAGCCCGTCGTGAATCGTGACCGTGATCACGCTGATCCCACCATGCCGAGTCTTTAATCCGGCGGGCGTGTCGAGCGCCAGCAGGCAGCCATGATCGATGATGGCGATGCGCTGCGCCAGCCGGTCGGCTTCGTCCATGTTGTGCGTCGTCAGGATGATCGCCCGTGTCGCGGAGAGCTGTCGAATGTAATCGCGCACGAGTACGCGGCTTTGCGGGTCGAGTCCGGCTTCGGGTTCGTCCAGCACGATCACTTCCGGCTCGTGAACCAGCGCCAGCGCGATGCTCAAGCGGCGCTTCATGCCGCCGGACAGCCGCCGCGCCTGCTGATCGCGCTTGTCGCTCAAGCCGAGATCGTCCAGCAGGCGCGCGCCGCGTTTGCGACATTCGGCAGATAGCACGCCGTACATACGCCCCATGAATTCGAGTTGTTCGAGGCAGGTCAGGCGCTCCCACAGGATCGTCTCCTGCGGGCAAATGCCAATCCGCGTCCGATCTGGTCGCTGTTGTTCGCCGAATAGGCTGATGCTGCCCGCATCCGGCTTGAGCAGCCCGCAAATCATACTGATGGTGGTGGTCTTGCCCGCGCCGTTGGGTCCGAGTAAGCCGAGGATTTCTTGAGGGAACAGGTCGAGGGATAAATCGTCTACGACGGTCAGCGCGCCGTAGCGTTTCACAAGTCCCCGCGCCTGTACGACGGGTTCGCGCATCGTCCGACCTCCGTGAGTCCGCTTTGGGAACGATTTCACAATCTTATTATCGGCAAAACGGGATCAGATTGCAACCAGCGGACTTGTTCGGCAGTAGACGGCATGGATCGGCTGCAATACAATCGTTTGAGCGAACCCACAATCGAAAAGCGAACCCATGTTGACGATTTTAAAGCCTCAGCCGAATGAATATGGCGCATACTACCTGACGTATATCAGCCTCGTCCCCGATGATGGGCAGCTTTTGCAGCATATGAAATACGGTCTGCCCGCCGTCCGTGAAGCAGTGGCGTCGATCCCGGCGGCATGGCTGACCAAGCCATTCGCCGAGGGCGAGTGGACGGTGCACGAAATCCTCGTCCATATGATCGACGCGGAACGCATTTTCGCCTATCGCGCGCTGCGCATCGGGCGCGGGGATACTACGCCCCTCCCCGGTTTCGACCAAGACCCGTATGTGCCGCTCAGCCGCGCCAACGAGCGCAGCCTCGCCTCGATCCTTGCCGAGTATGAAGCCGTGCGGGCGGCGTCGCTGACGCTGTTTGAGTCATTCAGCGCGGAAGATTACTTGCGATTGGGGACTGCCAGCAATAACCCGGCAAGTGTGCGCGCGCTCGGTTACATGCTCGTCGGGCACGAACAGCACCACCTCAAGAGTCTGCGCGCCAATTACGTCGGACGGCAGGGTTAACATGACGCCTGCCGTATTCAGTGACATCGAAGGCACGCTGATCAACATCAGCTTTCCGCGCACTTATTTCGAGCAGGCGCGGGCGATGGGAATCGTCCCGCTCAGCAACCAACTGCAAGTCGGCTTGCTCAACCTGCTGTCCAAGCCGTTCTCGTCCAAATCGAAGATCGGCGGCATTTTGCGCTATTTGGCGATCATGGCGGCGGTCAAGAACCTGTCGATGGAGCATCACCCCGCCGTGATGGAGCGCGTTAATCCGCTGCTGCACGCGGCGCTCAAGCCCAAGACAGTTGCGCGCATCCGCGAATACGAGGCGCAGGGCATGCCCGTGATCCTCGTCAGCGCGGCGCTGCAGCAGGGCGTCGAGGCGTTCGCGGCGACGCTTGGCTGGCGCGGCGAAGGCACACATCCGGTCATGAAGGATGGGCGGCTGACGGGGAAAGCCGAAAAGCCGCTCACGGGTGCGGAAAAAGTCGTGCGGGTGCGCTCGGTCGCGACGGAACTCGGCGTTGACCTCGCGCGGTCGGTCGGCTTCGGCGATACCCTGTCCGACGTGCCCTTCCTGTCGATTCTGGGCAGCGCCTACGTGGTCGATCCCGATGCCGACCTGCGCGCCGTCGCCACTGAACGCGGATGGGGCATCATCGAGAGCTAGTCGAGTGCGTGGATGCGCTGGTCGTCGCCCGCGCGTAGTTCCTTTTGCATCCGGTCATAGCGCTGCTTGACGTGCATCCCGGCGCGTTCGTACAAGGCGACTGCCCCGGT
>JACSRG010000933.1 GCA_014879865.1 Anaerolinea sp. | reverse complement strand
TTGCTGCAAACGCTGGCTCATGGTGTCGAAGCCGACAGCCAACAGCAGAATGACACCAGTCACCAGAGACTGCCAATATACGGGGACGCGCAAGAGAACCATGCCGTTGTTGATGAATCCGACGAAAATCAAGCCGAGCAGCCCGCCGATCACTGCGCCCTTGCCACCCTTCAGACTGCATCCGCCGATGATGCACGCGGCAATGATGCGCAGCTCTTCGCCCGATCCAGCACCGGGGTCGGCGACGGTGAAGCGCGACACGGACAGGACGCCCGCCAGTGCTGCCAGCGATCCGCAGAGGATGTACACGCCGAGCAGCACGCGGTTGACGTTAATCCCGGAGAGGCGCGCGGCTTCTTCATTGCCGCCAACATAGTAGATGCTGCGGAATGGCGCAGAACGCCGCATCAAAATGTCGCCAATGATGACGATCACCAGTGCGATCCAGACGAGATTCGGGATGTCGAGCGCTGTCTCATGGAGCGCGGGGATCAAGTCGCCGAGCCGCCCCTGTCCCAACAGCGCGAATTCTTCGGGTAAGCTGGCGACGGGCGATCCCTGCGTGAGCGCCAGCGCGATCCCGCGCGCGATTCCCAGCATACCGAGTGTGCTGATAAACGGGTTGATCTTGATTTGCGTGATAAGGATGCCGGTAAACGCCCCGCTCAACATGCCAGCGCCCAAGCCAAGCAAGATCGCCAGTGGGATCGGCAGATTCGAGCGCATCGCCAGCGCCGCGACCACACCGCCCATCGCAAACACCGAACCAACCGATAAGTCAAAGCCGCCGCTGACGAGCGCCGCCGTCATTCCGACCATGATAATCGCGCTGGTGGCAAAGCCGAGCGTGATCGCATTGAAGTTGGCAGTCGTGAAGAAGCGTCCCTGCGTGGCGATCTGCAAGATCACCCCGACGGCGACGATCATGACGATCAGCGCGAATTCGCGCATGCGCAAAAAACGGCGCAGCACCTGCCCCGAACTTCGGTCAGGAGCGGCTTCGTGTTTGATACTGGCTTCCATAGTGTATTTGCCCTAGATCATTCAACGTAACGAGTAAGTGTTGGCTTGACCACTCGCGTGGTGCATGATTCGTTCTTCGGTGGCGTCGGCGCTGGCGATTTCGGCGACGACCGCCCCGCCATGCATGACCAGCACGCGGTCACTCATGCCGATGACCTCCGGCAGTTCCGACGAAATCATGATGATCCCGACGCCCTCCCCTGCCAACTGCCGCAGCAGGTAGTGGATTTCGCGCTTGGCATTCACGTCGATGCCGCGCGTCGGCTCATCGACGATCAAGAGCTTCGGGCGGATCGCCAGCCACTTCGCCAGCAAGACCTTTTGCTGGTTGCCGCCGCTCAAACGCCGGACTTCCTGATCGACACCCTGCGCGACCACGTTCAACTGGTTGATGTACTCCCGCGCCAGCTTACGTTCGCGGGCGGGGACGATAAACCCCCTTTGCGTCACCTGACGGAGGCTGGCAGCTTCCACATTGAGCGAGATCGCCATGTCGAGGAATAAGCCCGCCGCTTTGCGATCTTCGGGCAGGTAGGCGATTCCATAGCGGATGGCATCCAGCGGCGAGCGGATGACCAGCGGCGACCCGTTCAAGCGAATCTCGCCCTGCAAGCGCGTATCAGCACCAAAAATGGCGCGCGCCAATTCAGTGCGCCCGCTGCCAATCAGCCCGGACACGCCGAGGATTTCGCCCGCCCGCAAGCTGAACGAAGTGAGCGGCGCGGAGGCTTTCAACCGCAAATCGGCGATCTCGAAGATGATGTCGCCAACGGCGGTCGCTTTCGGCGGGTAAATGTCGCCGATGTCGCGCCCGACCATCATGCGGACAATATCATCCCCCGTGATCTCGCTCGTCTTGACCGTGCCGATATACTGCCCATCGCGCAGCACCGTGACTCGATGCGTCAACTCGAGGACTTCATTGAGTTTATGGCTGATATACAGGATGCCGACTCCGCGCTCGGCGAGCTTGCGCAGCAGCGCAAACAGGATGTGGACTTCACGTTCAGTCAGTGCGGAGGTCGGCTCGTCGAGGATCAGAACTTTGCAGTTCAGCGACAGCGCTTTGGCGATCTCGACCAACTGCTGATTGGCGACCGACAACTCGCCCGCCAA
>JACSRG010000530.1 GCA_014879865.1 Anaerolinea sp. | reverse complement strand
TACATCATCAACAACAGGGGGCGTGATGGCGTTTAGTTTAGAGTTCAGTCGTTCCGCTAGCCATTCGCCCAGAGAGAGGAGACGTGGCGCGATTCTCGCGCTGCCGGCTGTCCTTTGGCTGGGGCTGTTCTTCGTTCTTCCAATTGTGATCGTGCTGGCGTACAGCTTCATGACACGCGGGCAAGGCAGCACGGTTACCCTTCCTCTCACGCTCGAACACTATCAACGCACGTTCGGCAATGTCTACTTCCCGGTCATCCTCGACTCGGTCATCATCGCCTTGCTGACGACAGTCGTCTGCCTGCTCGTCGGCTACCCGCTGGCATTCTTCATCGCCACCCGGAAGAACAAACGCGCGCAGCAGATTGCCCTCTTCCTCGTGATCTTGCCCTTCTGGACGAACTTCCTCGTCCGCACCTACGCATGGCAGATTATCTTGGGCGACGAAGGCACGATCAACACGCTCTTGATGAGCCTCAACCTGATCAGCGAACCGCTCCAACTGCTTTACACCGATGGCGCGGTGATCGTCGGGCTGGTTTACGGCTATCTGCCCTTCATGGTCTTGCCGATCTACACGTCGGTCGAGCGCTTCGAGTTCCGTCTGGTTGAGGCGGGGCATGATCTCGGCGCGAACGATTGGCATGTCTTCTGGCGCGTGGTGCTGCCGCTCACCTTACCCGGTGTGATCGCGGGCAGTATCCTTGTCTTCATCCCCGCGATCGGCGCGTTCGTCACACCCGCGCTGCTCGGCGGGACACAGGGCTTGATGATCGGCACGCTGATCCAGCGGCAGTTCACCGGCACGGGCGGCAATTTCCCGCTTGGCTCGGCGATCTCCGCCGTGATGATGGGCTTGGTCATGCTCAGCCTGTTCGTTCAGTCGCGCTTGAGCCGGAGGAACTGAACGATGGCGCAAACGATCACCCGTTCACCGCAAACCGCCAAGACCATCCATATCGACCGGAACAAGATAGCGCGCGATATGCTGCTGCGCCGCATCGGCAAGATCGGCTTATGGCTGAACCCCGTGTTCAGCTACTTCTTCCTGTGGGCACCGATCTTGCTGTTGGTCACATTCTCATTCAACGACTCGCGCTCGGTGTCGGTCTTTCAGGGCTTCACTTTGCAGTGGTATCAAAACATCCTTGCGGGCGCGGTTGGCGGCGACGCCACCTTCTCGACCGATTTGATGCTGGTCTCGCTGCGAAACAGCCTGTTCATCGGCTTTGTCGCCACCGTCATCGCCACCGTCATCGGCACGATGGTCGCCTTGAGCCTCGTGCGCGGCAATTTTCGCGGCAAGGGCATCATCGACAGCCTGCTGTTCCTGCCCGTCGTCATCCCGGAAATCACACAGGCGATCTCGCTGTTGACGTTCTTCAGCCTCGTCTTCAGCTTCATCAACCGCGTCAGCAATGGTGTGGTGCAGCCGACGTTTGGCTTTTCGACGATTATCATCGGGCACGTCGTCTTCAACATCTCGTACGTGGCGATTGTCGTGCGCGCACGGCTTGCCGACATGAATCCGCGTCTGGAAGAAGCCGCCCGCGACCTCGGCGCGAACGAGTGGCGCACCTTCTGGCGCATCACCTTCCCGCTGATCCTGCCGGGGATCATTTCCGGCGCGCTGCTGGCGTTCACCCTGTCGCTCGACGACTTCGTGGTGACGTTCTTCGTGAGCGGTCCCGGTACGACGGCGCTGCCGGTGTTCGTCTACGGCTTACTGCGCTTGACGATCACGCCGGAGATCAACGCCATCTCGACGTTGATTCTGGTCGCCTCGACGCTCCTCATCGGCATCTCGATGGCGCTGCAAGGGCGCAGTGCCGCCGGATCGTAGATAGTCCCAAAAATTGGGGAAATCATGGGTTGAGTCAGGGGGGGATTGAGGGTATAACACCCCCTTGATGGTCGGGTCTAGTTTCGGATAGGAGTGAAAGAAAGACAGCATGAACAAGCGAGCATTTCTGATTGTGTTGGCGTTACTCGTTTTCGTCGTACCTGCGCTGGCGCAAGAGGCAACGCCGGAGACGACTCCCACTGAAATTGCACCTTGGGTATGCCCCGAAGGCTTTGAGGGACAGACACTGAGCGTTTACAACTGGTCTACGTATGTCGCCGAAGACACCATCCCCAACTTTGAGGAAGCGTGCGGCGTGACGGTTGAATACTCGGTCTACGGCAGCAATGAAGAAATGCTGGCGCGCCTGAGTCAAGGCAATCCGGGTTACGACATCATCGTTCCGGCGGACTACATGATCGCCACGATGATCGGACGTGACATGCTCCAACCGCTCGACAAGGCGAACATCCCCAACGCCGCCAACCTGAGCGAAGCCCTTGCCGATCCCGATTACGATCCGGGCAACGTCTACAGCCTGCCCTATCAGTGGGGCACGATGGGCATCGGCTACAACATCACCGAAACCGGCGAAGAAATCACTTCATGGGATCAGGTCTTCAACTATGATGGTCCCGTCGCGTGGGTAGACGAACCGCGCGCGATGTTCGGCTTTGCGTTGGGCGTCCTCGGTCTCGACCCGAACTCGTCCAATCCCGACGACATCGCCGCAGCGCGTGACTTCCTGATCGAACACGGCGGCAACGTCGTCGCCATCGCGGCGGATGATGGTCAAGCCCTGCTGGCGCGCGGTGATGTTGATATCGCCATCGAGTACAGCGGCGACATCTTCCAGATCGGCGTGGACTGCGAGTGTGAAGATTACCAGTACGCGCTGCCCGAACCCCGCGCCCGTCTCTGGGTCGATAATATGGCGATCCCGTATGACGCGCCGAACAAGCCGCTCGCCGAAGCCTTCATCGACTACATTCTGCACCCGCAGGTAAACGCCGACATCAGCAACTTCACCGCCTACGCGTCCCCGGTGCAGCCCGCGATTGACGCCAATTTGATCCTGCCGGAATACCTGACCAACCCGGCGGTCTACCCGGATCCCGATGTGCTGGCGACGGCGTTCTTCACGCTGGCGCTGCCGGAGGTGGAACAGGTCTACGGCGATGCATGGGATGAAGTCAAAATCCTGCTCGGACGGTAAACATTTCTATCGTAGGGGCATGATAGTTCATGCCCCTACACATGCAGGTCAATTTGTGGAGATTCATAGGGGCGCGCACTGGAGCGCGCCTTTATCCTGTCAAGCAAGGGACGGGGGGCAATGAAACAGGTCGCCATTCAAATCAAGAACGTCATCAAAGAATTTCCGTCTCGCGGTGGCGAAACGCCGATGCGCGCTGTCGATAACATCTCGCTGGACATCTACGAGGGCGAATTTTTCGCGCTGCTCGGTCCAAGCGGGTGCGGCAAGACGACGACGCTGCGCATGATCGCCGGTTTTGAAGAACCGTCGAGCGGTGAGATCATCATTCGCGGCAAAAACGTCGAGGGCGTCCCCCCGTTCCACCGCCCGGTGAATACTGTCTTCCAAGATTACGCGCTGTTCCCGCACATGACCGTGCTGCAAAACGTCATGTTCGGCTTGGAGATGGAAGGGGTCGAACGGAAAGAGGCGGAACAGCGCGCGAAAGAAGCGCTCGACATGGTGCGCCTGACGCAGTATGAGCGCAAGCCGCGTCAACTTTCAGGCGGGCAGCAGCAGCGTGTCGCACTGGCGCGCGCGCTGGTCAAGCGCCCCGCCGTGCTGCTGCTGGATGAGCCGCTTGGCGCGCTCGACCTTAAGCTGCGCAAAGCCATGCAGTACGAACTCATCACCATGCAGCAAAAGCTGGGCATCACGTTCGTCTACGTGACGCACGACCAAGAAGAAGCCCTGACCATGTGCGACCGCATCGCCGTCATGGATAAGGGGCTGGTGCTGCAATTGGGCAGACCCGAAGAAATCTACGAGACACCGAAGACGCGCTTCGTCGCCGACTTCATCGGCGAGACGAACTTCGTCGAAGGCACGCTCGATACCTTCAACAATATTTGCGCGACCGTGCGCTTGGACGCGACCACCACTATCGACGCGACGCCGCCCGCCGGGGTTGAACTGGAAGTCGGGCAGAAAGTCACCGTCGCCATTCGCCCGGAGAAGATCAGCCTCGTGCCCGATACAGGCGCGGCGGACAGCGAAGCGGTCAGCGTGGAAGCCGCCGAGGTCATGCAGGCGATCCGGCAGGAGCAGAACAAGACGTTTATCCCCGGCGTGATCACCTTCTCGAACTACATCGGGACGGATACGCGCTACACCGTGCGCATTGGCGAAAAGACCGATCTTGTCGTGCGCATCCAGAACTTCGGCACGCGCTACGACACGCGCTTCAAGAACGGTCAGCGCGTCATGGTCTTCTGGGCGACCGAAAACGCCCGCGTGCTGACGAGCTAGTGCAAGGCGGGGCGCAGCGGACTGCGCCCCTCCACGAGCGGCAATATCGCTCGAATAATCTGCTACAATACGAACATGCGCTAAGTTTTGAGTGGATTCGTATGAGTGCAGAGTCGTTCATCCAACGCCATATCCGTAACCTGCCGCTGTTCGCCCGTTTATCGAACGATCAGATCAACGCGGTCGCCGCGATCTGCGAACTGATCCGCCTTGAACCGGGGCAGTTGGCGTTCAAGCAGAACGAGCCGACCAAAGGCATGATGCTGATGGTTGGCGGGCGCGGCGTGCTGACGCGGCAGAACGTCAACGGGCTGGAAGAACCCATCGGCGCGGTCGAAACCGGGCAGTACATCAACGAGTCGGCGCTCTACGCCAGCGGACGCGAAACCGCGAATCTGCGCATCGTGCAGAGCGCGATCATCATCTTGATCCCGCGCGGGCGCTTCGTGCATGTGCTGACGCGCTTCCCCGAACTGCGCACGAATCTGCGCGTGCAAACCGCGCCGGATCAACGGGAAGCGACGCGCAAGCTGTTCAAGGGACAGCGCGAAAACGAAACCGTGTTCCACGTCTACCGTCATCACTGGTGGTCATTCGGGCGCTGGCTGTGGATTCCGGTGCTGGTCGGGGCGTTCCTGTTCGTCGGGGCAGCGTCGGTCACGCTGCAAAGCGCATCGCTTGGACTGGTGCTTGCTGGCTTGGGCATCATCATCCCCGGCGCGATCATCGCCTATCTGGTCTACGAATGGCAGGATGACAGCGTGGTGATCACCGATCAGCGCGTGGTACGCATCTGGAATACGCTCTTGAGCTTCGAGAATACGCTCAACGAAATCCCGCTCGACCGCATCCTCGAAATCAACGCAGAAATCCCGCCCGGCGACCCGTTTGCGCGGCTGCTCACCTATGGGACGGTGGCGATCCGCACCTCCGGCGATACGGCGAACATTCTGCTGCCGTTCACGCCGCGCCCGATGGAGATCAGCCGGATGCTATTCCAGCAAAAAGACCAGTTCCAGCAGCAGAACGAAATGCGCCGCCGCGAGGCGATCCGCGCGGACATCGAGCAGGCGCTCGGCAGGCGTCAGCCCGGCGCGCAGACGGCGGACGAGACCAGCGTACTGGTCAGCGCGGAAAACGCGACGGTGGGTCCGGCGTGGCTGCGAACGAAATATCTGGCATCCAGCGGAGAAATCATTTACCGTAAACATGTTTCGGTGTGGGTGGCGCACATTTTCATCCCGACGCTGCTGATCCTCGGCGGGATGGTGTTGTTTTTCCTGAGCCTTGTGCCCTCTTTCGCGTTCAACGGGATCATCGGCTTTGTCGTGAGCGTCGGCACGCTGCTGATCGGCTTGTTGGCGTTCTATCTGGCGGACTGGGATTGGCGCAACGATACGTTTGTCGTCAGCGCGCAGTCCATCACGCTGATCCGCAAGCGCCCGCTGTTCCTGCAAAATCAGGTCGATACAATCCGGTTGGCGCAGGTGGACAATGTGCGCTCGAACGTGAACGGCATCTTCAATACGCTGCTCAATCGCGGGAATGTGCACATCTCGCTGATCGGTTCGGAGTCGAACGCCAAAGTCTTCGACCGTGTGTACGATCCTCAGTCGATTCAGGCGGAGATTTCGCAGCGCTTGAACGCGGTCAAGGCGGCGCAATCCCGCGCCGGAGTCGATCAGCAGCGCCAGCAGTTGATCGACTATTTGAGCGTGTATCAGCAGATGGTCGGGCAGCCGACCGACGGCGTGATCCCGGCGCAGCGCGCGCCGCAAGCGCAGCCTACGCAGCCGACCTATCGACCCGCGCCGCCGCCCGTCGATGATGCGAACAACCCGCCGCCGTCCGCGCCGCCGCGTGACGCCAACCGTCCGCCGCGCATCCCGCGCTAGGGTGCTGGCAGTTCGATCACGTCGAGCGCGAACGGAAGCTGCGGCTCGACAATCGGGATGACCAGCGACGCCTGATCGAAATTCGCCACGTACAGGCGGTTGGGCGCGCCGTACTCGACATCGGCTGCGCCGCGAAACAAGCCGACGATATAATTCAGTTCGCCGTTTTCGACGCGCGCGACGCCGTTTTGCCCTAATGCCGCCACGTAAATCGTTCCGTCGGGCGCGACGGTCACGCCGTCAAAGCCGGGCGGATTCTCGCCATTGCCGTGCCGGTAGAGCGTCGCGCTTGCGCCGCCCACAATCGGCGTGCGAAACACCTCGTTGAACTCGCCGTCGGTGATGATCAGCGCGTCGTTGACGGGATCGTAGGCGAGTCCGGTCACGGCGCGGCGGGTCTCACTCTGCACGACGGGCGGAACCCAGAACACGCTCCCGCTCGATCCATCCGCCGCGAAGCGCCACACTTCATTGCGACCGGGATCGCTGATGTATACGCGCCCCTCACCATCCAGCGCGATGTCGTTCGGCGCGATGAAATCCGTCGGCGCGCTGTTGAATGGCGTCACCGCGCCATCTGCCACCCGCCAGAGCGCCCCGCCCGCGCTGCGCGGATCGGTATCCACTGCATCGACCACCACCAGCGATCCATCCGCCGTAACCGCGATGGCGCTCACCGCGCCGATGGCGTCGCGCGTGCCGGGAAGTTCGGTGATGGTCGTCCCGTCCGCGTTGATCGCCCAGATCGCGCCGCTGGCATAACTCCCGGTGTAGATCGTGCCGTCCGGGGCGACGGCGACCGTTGGCGGGTAAGCGTCGTCGTCGGGCAGGACGGCGAATTGGCGCACGCCGATCCCCTCGACCAGCGACACCGCGACCACGCGCTCGCCTGTACCAAGCGTCAGGCTGATGAGAAACCATGTGATCGCCAGCAAGCCGAGCAGCCCGCCGACCATGATCACGACGAAGACAAAGCGCCGCTGCGCCAGATTCAGATTCCACAGGTTCATGCGCGCCCTCCAAGCTGTGACTGAACAAACAACAGAATCAGCAGTGTCACACCCCAACCGACGTACCCGGCGACGATCAGCGGCGCGACCTGCCAGCCCGCGCGGGCGGCGATGTAGGCGACGATCAAGAAGACGAACGTCGGGATCAAACCGATGATCAGGCTCTCGATGAACTGCACCATCCCCACTTGGCTGGTACTGCCCCCGGTGGACAGAATCCAGATCGCCAGCGGCACATTGATCGGCATGGTCGCGGTGATCGCCGCGATGGTCTTGGAATAGTTGCGCAGAATCGCGATCAGGATGATCACGAGGATCGAAAATAGGACAGGCAGCACACGCTGCCATTCGATGGACGGCATAAGTGAGTGACTCTTCTTTGTGTGAAAACCGGCGCAATCATAGCGCGTTTGAGGTCGGTGGACAATGCGCGGCGGGCAAGCGTTGAGCAATTCCCGCGCGGCTGGTGTACAACCTGATGGTATGCCAGATCGCGAAACGTCACCGCACGGGGGAAATCAGTATGGATCGACGCATTTACGCCGTCACCTCGGTCATTTTAGGCGTGGGACTCGGCATCATCGCGGATGTGTTCTTCTTCCGCCGGTGGGTCGGGCTTTCGTTTCCGCTGTACGCGCTGCTGTGCACGGCGGCGCTGATCGGTTTCGCCGCTATCGTTCGCCAGAAGGCGCAGTTTCGCAACCTGTGGCTGCTCATCCCGCTCGGCTTCTTCGCGCTGATGGTGGCGGTGCGCGCCAACGAAACGCTCACGTTTATCAACGTGCTGGCGGTGCTGACGCTAACCGCGCTGGTGCTGCACTACTTTCCGCTCAAGCAGACCATCGACAGTGAACCGCTGATCACGCAGGCGATGGCGCTGATCGAGGCGGGTTTCATCACTGTGTTTACGCCCGTCGGTCAACTGATCGACTCGGTCGGTTGGGTGCGCGAACGCCGCCCACTACACCACCCGGTCGCCGGGGCAGTCGTGCGCGGCTTGGTGATCGCCATCCCGGTGCTGATCGTATTCGGGCTGCTGCTGGCGTCCGCCGATCAAGTCTTCGGGCAGTATGTCAGCCGGATCACGTCGCTGTTCCAGTTGCGCAACATGAGCGATGTCCTGACTCAGGGCATGATCGCCGGTTTCTTCGGCTGGTTCGCGTGCGGCGGTTTGGCATATGCCGCGCTGCGCCGCGTTGACCCGGATCGGCGTTATGTGCAGGTCGGCGATCTACCCCCCGCCGAGATCGCGCCCGAACCTGCCGCCGATTACAACTTTGACGACGCCAACCAACCTCACCCCCCAACCCCCTCTCCACATAGAGAGGAGGAGCAATCCACTGAAGCTATGCCTGCTTCCACCCAACCGAAGGGCAAGAAACCATCCTTCACGCTCGGCATGATCGAGTCGGGGATCGTGCTCGGCTTGGTCGATCTCCTGTTCGGCGCGTTCGTGCTGATCCAGTTCGCGTATTTCTTCGGCGGCGAAGGCAACATCTCCGCGACCGGCTTTACCTACGCCGACTATGCGCGGCGCGGCTTCTTCGAGCTGGTCGCCGTGTCGGTGCTGACGCTGTGCCTGATGCTGTGGCTGGATTACGTCACCGTGCGTCACAACCCGGCGCAGCAGACGATCTTTCGCGGGCTGATCGTGATCATCATCGCGCTGGTCGGGGTCATGCTGTGGTCGGCACATGTGCGCTTGACGCTCTACGAGGAAGCCTATGGCTTCACGCATTTGCGCCTGTATCCGCATGTCTTCACGCTCTGGCTGGCGGTGCTGTTCGGCTTCTTCCTGCTGATGTTGTTCCGCGTCCGCGCGAATATCTTCTCGTTCGGGGCGCTGCTTTGCATCATCGGCTATGTGGTGACGCTCAACGTCATCAACCCCGACCAGACGATCATGGCACAGAACATCAACCGTTTCCACAACGGCAGCAGCTTCGATCTCGGCTACCTACGCAATGTCTCGGAAGACGCCGTCCCGGTCATACTGGCGTTTTACCAGCAGAACCCGGATATTGACCCGGATTTGCGCTACGGGATCGGGCAGTGGCTCATATGGCAGTCCTTGACGCTGCAAAGTCAGCGTGCCGACCTGTCAATCCTGTCGGCGCATGTCGCGCGGGATACCGCCTACGCGCAGTTGACGGCGGCGCTGGCTGATCTGCCGGACTATGACCCGAACTACCGGCTGCCGTATTTCAGCGATTACCTGTACGACAGGTAAATTCAGTGAATCACGGATTCAGTCTGATTGCCCTCATCCCCTTCGCCCTGAGGGAGAAGGGGTGAAAAACCCTGTTGTGAAGTCCCTCTCCCTGAGGGAGAGGGATTTAGGGTGAGGGCGGATGAGGGGTTTGTAGACAGTCTTTAACGTCGATCAATGCACCGCCACCGTCGCGGGCAGCACGAAGAACGCCAAGCCGACGATCAGGTAGATGCCGAGCAGAATCGCGCCTTCCAGCCAATTCGACTCGCCGTCGAGCGCGATCAACGCGGCGATCAACCCTGCGCCCATCAACACGATCAGCTCGAAGTCATTGAAGACGAGCAGCAGGCGTTCGCCGAACAGCAGGCTGATGAAGACCAGCACGGGCGCGACGAACAGCGAGATTTGCAGGCTCGAACCAAGCGACACGGCAAGGCTGAGTTCCATTTTGTTCTTCATGGCGACCTGCACGGCGACCAGATGTTCCGCGATGTTGCCGACGAGCGGGATGATGATGATGCCGAGGAAGAACTCGGTCAAACCCAACTGCTGCACGACCGGTTCGACCGCGCCGACCAGCGTTTCGCTGACGACCGCCGTGCCAATCGTCGCCAGCACGAGGACGATGATCGAGAATTGCAGCGTCCACTTGGCGTGGTGGACGGGCGCGGCATCTTCGACGGCGGCGTGTTCACCCGTCACCGCTTTGAGCGCGGGACCCGCGACCGGCGCGGCGGTCGCCGCATGTCCGGCGGCTTCTCCGGCATGTGCTGGTGCGGGCTTGGCGGTGAACGAGTAGATCACGCTCAGGGCGTAGAGCAGGATCAGGATGATCGCCACGCCTTCGCTGAACAGCAGTTCCGCGCTGGGAGCGGTGATCAGCGCACGGTCGAACAGCGACGGGATCGCCAGCGCGACGACCGACAGGATCAGCAGGGTGGCGTTCATGCCCGCCGTGCGCCGGTCAAACACCTGTGTACCGTGCCGCAGCCCGCCGAGCAGCAGGCTCAAGCCGAGAACCAGCAGCAGATTGCCGAGGATCGAGCCAACCAGCGAGGCGCGCACCAGTTCGAGCAAGCCCGCCTGAATCGCAAAGATGGTGATGATCAGTTCGGCGGCGTTGCCGAGCGTGGCATTGAGCAGACCGCCGAGCTTGGGACCCGTGTAAACGGCGAGTTCTTCGGTGGCATCCCCGATCAACTTGGCGAGCGGGATCAAGCCTAAGGCTGAAAGGATGAAGACGATGACCGGGTCAACTCCGGCGCGATCCGCGATGAACGCAATCGGCGCGAAGATCACCAAGTAGTAAATCACGGGGATTCGGGGCATGGATAGTCCTCTGCGTGAAAAATGTGGATAATACTACGGATTATATTGCGCTGTTGAATCGGCGCAAGCACTAGGAGGTGGAGATGCTGTCGTACCAGCGAATCGACGTGTTTACCGATAAGCCGTTCGGCGGGAATCCGCTGGCGGTGTTCATCAATCCCGGCGACCTGACGACCGAGATGATGCAGACTATCGCGCAAGAATTCAACCTGTCCGAGATCACATTTGTGCTGCCGCCCGAAAAGCCCGAAAACACGTATCGCGTGCGCATCTTCACGCCGACGGTCGAAATGCCGACGGCGGGGCATCCGACCATCGGCACGGCGTTCGCGCTGCTGCGCGAGGGCTTGATCCAGCCGGGGACGGTGCGCTTCGAGGAGAATGTCGGCGTGATCCCGGTGACGATCACGCAAGCCGGGGAGTTCACGCTGATCGGGATGCAGCAGGCAAACCCGACCTTCGGCGACATCATCGCAGATCGGGCGGGCGCGGCGGCGATTCTCTCGCTTGAAGAGTCCGATCTGCTGGACGATTCTCCGGTGCAGATCGTCTCGACGGGTGTGCCGTATGTCTTCGTGCCGGTCAAAACGCTGAGCGCCATGCAGCGCATCCGCATCCGAACGGATCACTGGTATGACTTCGCCGCGCAGCATCATGGCGTGTATGGCATTTTCCCGTTCTCGCTGGAAACCGAACTGCCCGGCTCGACCGTCCACTCACGCATGTTCGCGCCCGAATTGGGAATCGTCGAAGACCCGGCGACCGGCTCGGCGTCGGGTCCGCTGGGGAGCTATCTGGTGCGGCACGGGCTGGTCAAACCGGTGAGGAACGTCGCGTCCATCGTCAGTGAGCAGGGAATCGAAATCAAGCGCCCGTCGATCATCCAGATTCGCATCGAAACCGAAGGCGACTCTACCGACCGCATCGTGGATGTGGATGTTGGCGGCACATGCGTCTACATGGGATCGGGTGTTTTGAACATATAGGGACAGGTATTCGCAGTTCAAAGGAGATCGCACATGTCCCAACCCGATGGCTACCTTGCTGTGCCCGCTGCCGACGCGCCCCAACGCGGCGCTGTGCTTGTATTGCATCCTTGGTGGGGGTTGAACGACACCATCAAGACATTTTGTCAGCGGTTGGCGGGTGAAGGATTCGTCGTCTTCGCGCCCGACCTGTATCACGGTAAGGTCGTCAGCACTATCGCGGACGCCGACGCGATGAGCAGCGCGCTCGGCTCGAATTACAAGCAAGCCGTCGCCGAAGTTGGGGAAGCGGCGGCATTCCTCAAAGCGCGTGCGGACGTAGGCGACAAGGGTATCGCGCTGGTCGCCTTCTCGATGGGAGTGTTTTACGGGCTGTACCTGTCGGTGACACAACCGGATCTCGTGCGCGCCGTCGTCATCTTTTACGGGACGGGGTTGGATGATTTCAGCGGCTCGAAAGCAGATTTCCTCGGTCACTTTGCCGAAGCCGACGAGTTCGAGCCGCTGCCCAACGTCGAACACATGGAACAGGCGATCAAGGCTGCGGGGCGTCCGGTGACGTTCCATATTTATCCCGGCACCGGACACTGGTTCTTCGAGCCTGATCGCACGGACGCCTACAATGCGGAGGCTGCCAGCCTCGCATGGGAGCGCACGCTCGATTTCCTCAAGCGTTCAG
>JACSRG010000931.1 GCA_014879865.1 Anaerolinea sp. | reverse complement strand
ACCGACAATGATCGTGCTGACGCCGGAGATCAGCGAAATGCCGAGCATCAGCGCGCCCGCGTTGAGGATGAACTGGTTCTGAAGCGCGCCGGTATCCATGCCGAGCGCGGCGTATTCCGTTTTGACCGCCGCCGCGCCCGCCTGCACGATCATGCTGTCGTCCATCGCGGCGAAACGTTCGGTCATCGCGTTGAGGATCGGCGTGCGCACGAGCACGGGCAGGTTTTGCAGCAGCGCAAAGAGATCAGTGCCTTCGGGCAGCGCCGAGAGGTCGAAACCGGATACTTGCGGCATGCCTTCGGCGCTGGTCGGGTCGTCCATCAAGCGCTGAATGCCGGAGACGAGCATCAAGCCTCTGCCTATGATCGGGTTGAGGCGTTCGATTTCCGCCTCATCGACATTCGCGTTCAGCACGTAGATCGGCTCGTTCGCCAGCGCGGGATAGTCATCGACATACGTCTGATAGTCGGGGGATGTGCTGTCCACGAGGGTGTAATGTGCCAGCACATCGGCGTGTTCTTCTTCGCTCAAAAACAGCGACAGGCGATCCATCGTCGTCTGGCGCAGGGCGGTCGGCACGGCGTTCTCGATCCCGCCCTGCTGAATCCCTGTATTGACGATCTTGGCGATGTAGTCAGGCAGCGAAAGATCTGCCAGTCCTTGAATGAACAGCAGAACTATCGCCAGCAGTATCAAGGGTAGATACGGCTTGACATATTTGGTTAGGCGTAACATGGGACGTTTATTCCTTGGAGGCTTCAGGTCTCGGAGACAATGTCGGGGTGAAGGTGTTCGGCGATCAGGCGGCGCAGCGCGGGCAGAAACACGGCAGCAGCATCCAGTTCTTCGGGCGTCAGGTCTTCCAGTAGGGCGGCGATCAGGTGTGTCATCTGTTCCTGTACGGCTTGCGCGCGGGCTGCGCCTTCGGGCGTGACTTGCAGCAGCGATTGGCGGCGATCATTCGGGTCGGGGATGCGCGTCAGCCATCCGCGATCTACCAGCGCCTGCACCAGTACGCTCGCGGACTGCATGCTCACGCGGCGCATTTTGGCGATGTCGCTGACGGTCGTCGGGGATGACATGATGCGCAGCAGCACATGCGCCTGCATGATCGTCGTTTCTTCTTCGCCGGAATCGCGGAACTTGAACGCGATCATGCGTCCGAGTCCGGGCATGATTTCGAGCATTTGCCGTGCCGCAAACGTCGGTGTCCAGCCCTTAGTCATTTCATTATCAACCTCGCTGATAATCAACCTTGTTGACTATCATCATAGTTGACGACTCCGGGCGCGTCAAGAGGATGATGCTTAACGATGGGGTAGGCGTTCGGCTTCGACCGCCATGCGCAGACTGTGCAAGCCGTGTTCAACCGTCACCGCGAGGGGATGCGCGGGGTCACGCACGGCACGGGCGAGATCGCGCATCCCGTCCTGAATGCAACTGCGGTACACCGCCGATTTGCCCTGCGGCAGCCGCACATGAATCCGGTGCAGACCCGCGCCTACCGCCTCGACATGAACATCGCCGGGGAGGAGAGGCGTCAGCGCCGTGATCTGCTCCGGCGTAACCGCCGCGATCTCCAGCACGGTGGGCACCCATTCGCGCAGCGTGACATAGCCGCGCTCAAACGTCAGCCGCGCGGTGGTTTGTTCGGTCGCGCCGCTGTGCGTGAAGCCGTGATAAAAATGCGCGGCGATGTCGCCGTAGACCGCCAGCGCCTCGACGCGATCTTCCTGTCCGGCGGCATTCGTAAACGCTTGCGCCGCTGTGATCCGCCCGTCTGCCCCGGCGACCCACGCACACGCGTCGAAGAAATGCACGCCGTGCTCAATCCAGATACCGCCGCTTTTTGCCTTGTCCCAGAACCAGTGGTTGGCGGGCAGGCTCAACCCGGCGGCATGGTTGGCGAGTTCCATATGGAGCAGCTTACCGAGCATGCCCGCCGCGCGGAGTTCGGCGGCAGCGCGCCACAGCGGATTTTGACGCATCACGTAGTCGATGGTCAGGCGCGTCTGACTCCGTTCGGCGGCAGCGCGCAGCGCTTCGCCTTCGGGCAGGGTGAGCGCCAGCGGCTTTTCGCAGAACAGATGCTTTCCGGCGTCGAGCGCGGCGACTCCCTGCTCGGCGTGCAAAAACGGCGGCGTG
>JACSRG010000706.1 GCA_014879865.1 Anaerolinea sp. | reverse complement strand
GGACTGGATACGGAATGGGTTCTGTACTCACCACTGTTTTTACTCAGTCCTGTCCTCTCAGTCCTTCATTTCCTGCTATACTTCCTTACAAATCAGTTGACGGAGAACAACGCATGGTCGATGTGATCGTGATCGGGGGTGGACCGGCAGGCGTGACGGCGGCGCTGCGCGCGCGGGAACTCGGCGCAAGTGCGGTCTTGATCGAGCGCGGGCGTTTGGGGGGAACGTGTACCAATGACGGGTGCGTGCCGACACGGGTGCTGGCGAAAGCCGCTCGCCTGATGCGCGACTCGGCAGATTTCGCGGAATACGGCTTGATCGCCGAACGCCCGACAGTCGATTTTCCCGCTTTACTCGCGCGCACGCAGCAGGTGGTGTATCAGGTGCAGGAAAAGAAGCAGTTGATCGATCACCTTGAAGCCGCGCAGGTGCGGACGATTCACGGACGCGGCGGCGCACGCTTCGTCGATACAACACACGTTGCTGTCGGCGATGAGGTGATCGAGGGTAGCAAGGTTATCATTTGCGCGGGCGGCTATTCGCGCAAGCTGAGTATCCCCGGCGTCGAACACACGGTCGCGCACAGCGACCTATGGACGCTCAAAGCACTGCCCGCCTCGGCGATCATCGTCGGCGGGGGTGCGACCGGCTGTCAGGTCGCGTCGATCCTGTCGGCATTCGGCGTCAAGGTCACGCTGATCGACATCGCGCCGCGCATTCTACCCGGCGAAGATACGCTCGTCTCGTCGGTCATGCGCGATGCGTTCGTCAAGTCGGGCATCGACGTGATCACGGGTATCACGGGGATCGACGCGATCCGCAAAGACGGCAGCACGCTTCATGTACATTACATCCACGACGAACGCGCGCAGCAGATCAGCGCGGAACTGGTGATGCTCTCGGTCGGGTGGCCCGGCAGTCTCGAACCGCTCAATCTGGGTGCGGCGGGCGTGGCGACCAAAGGCGCATATATTCAGGTGGATGATCGCCTTAAGACGACGGCAGACACCGTTTACGCGGCAGGCGACATCACCGGGCGCATGATGCTCGTGCAGAGCGCCAGCCATCAGGCGCGCATCGCCGTCGAAAATGCGCTTTTGGGCAGCGACCGCATCGACGCGAACGAACTGATCCCGCACGGCGGTTTCACCGATCCCGAATATGGCAGCGTCGGCATGACCGAGGAACAGGCGGCGAAAACGCATCAGATCGCCGTTGCCACCATTCCCTATGGTGACATGGATCGCGCCATGATCGACGGGCACGAGGTCGGGTTTTGCAAGATCATCGTGGATCGGGAGACGCGCGAGCTGCTCGGCGCGCACGTCGTCGGGGAGCAGGCGGTCGAGGTCATTCAGATCGCGGCGGCGATCAGCGCGGGGGGCATGAAGATCGAACAGGTGGCGGATTTGGAATTCGCGTACCCGACTTTCGCCGCCATTCTGGGACTCGCTGCGCGGCAGATCGCGCGGGAACTGAAGGTGATTCCGCTGGTGCGGCAGTGGCGCGAACTGCGCAAGCTCAAGCTCGCTGAATGGGAGCGCAGCACGGAAAAGGGTTGAGTGACTTCTCGAAAGCTAAGAAATCATCGGCAAGCGTAGGGGCGCAAGCAGACTCGTGCTTACGCCCCTACACGTCCATTTTCGAGAACCTACTCAAACCTACGACCGTTTGTCATCTGCCCACACTCTAGCTTACTGCTTTCTTCACCAGCGCGGCGATCTTCGACTGCGCAGCGTCGGTCAGCTCGATCAGCGCGAAGGAGGCTGCCCACATTTCGCCGTCGTCAAGGTGCGCCACATCGTTGAAGCCGAACGTCGCGTAGCGCGCTTCGAATTTGGCTCCGCTCTGGAAGAAGCAGACAACCTTGCCGTCCTTGTTGGCGTAGGCGGGCATCCCGTACCACGTTTTCGGCATGAGGTCAGGCGCGTTGGCGGTGACGATCTCGTGAATCCGCGTCGCCATGCTGCGATCCGGTTCCGGCATCTCGGCGATCTTCGCCATCAGGTCTTTTTCGCCCGCCGCTCTATCGTTCGAGCGACGCGCTTCCGCCTTCAGCTCTTTGGCGCGCTCCTTCATGGCGGCGCGTTCTTGCTCGGTAAATCCGTCGGCGTTCTTCTTAGCCATCTCTCCCTCTCCTGATCTC
>JACSRG010000787.1 GCA_014879865.1 Anaerolinea sp. | reverse complement strand
GGCGCGGCGATCCTGTTCGAGTATCAAACCTTCTTCCCGCTGCCGACGACGACCGCGACCATCCCCGCCGGGGTCAGCGCGCTGGCAGGTCGAGCGGACACGCGCGCGGTGTTCGGCGTCCCGTGGGATAATCTGGTCGCCGCCAAGACCGACCTCTACTACCAGACGGTACACAACTTCCCGCTGATCGCGGGGCAGGTCACGCGGCAGACGCCCGTCGATCCAGCGAAGCTGAATTTGCTGCAAACCTTCGACCCCGCGCTGCTCGACGCGGCGGGCGCGGACGTGGTGCTGATCCACCGCGCCTTTGACAATGGCTCACTCGAACGACTGGCGCGGGAACGCTTGGGCGAACCGTTCTACGTAGATAACACCATCGCGTTGTTCGATACGCCCGCTCCGGCTGATCCGCCCACGTTCGGGGCGATTCTGCCGCCGGAAGGGGAGATCGAAAGCGCGGCGCTGGCACTGTACGCGCCGGAAAACGGTTGGGCGCTGTTCGCGCTCACAGTGGCAGGGGATGGGCGCGCGGTCACGCTGCTGCTTGACGGTCAAGCGGTCGGGGGGTGGACGGTGGACGGGACGGCGGCGATCACCGTGCCGCTGCCGCTGGCGCAGGGCTTCACATCTGCCCGCTTGACACTCGATCCGCCCTGCCCGCTTTCGACCGATCCCGCGCTGACGTGCGCCACAGTCGATCTCAGCGCGCCCGCCGTTGCGTTCACGCCCGCGCCGCCATTCACTTCAACACACTTCGAGCGCGGGATCGAACTGGCGAACGCCTATGTGCCGGAGTCAGTCGCTTCCGGCGATCCACTCCCCGTGTGGCTGGACTGGCGCTTCACCCAAGCACGGAACGAGAACGAAATCCGCTATGTGCACGTGCTGGATGCGGCGGGGATGCTGGTCGGGCAGCAGGACAACACGCTCGGCGGGCTGCCAAGCGGAACACGGCGCGTCGAGCAGGTGACGATCAGCTTTGAGACGCCGTTAGCGCCCGGTGACTATCGCGTGACGGCAGGCTGGTACACCTACCCGGAGATCGCGCCGTTCTGCGTGCTGCAAGAGGCTGTAACGGGTAGAACGTGCGGCGGTGAGGTCGAAGTGACGCTCGGCACGTTCCGCGTGGAGTAGGGCGTGTATGGCGTCCCTAGCGCTCTCATGTCATAATAGCGCGCAACTTGAAATTACATTCGCTGTGAAGGGACTGAGGGATGGAAGGACAGAATCAAGGTCGCATGGTGCTGGCTGCAACCCTGCTGACCGCCGCACTGCTCTTTGCTGCTATGCGGGCTGTCGAGTCCGCGCCGTTTGCGGATTGGTGGCTGCCGATCCTGCTGTTCGTCGCCGCAATCGCCGTCCTGCTGCTGGATCGCTTCGGCTGGCGGCTCAACACCCCCGCGCCCGACTTCGAGACCGAAACGGAATCCCTTCCTCCGCTGGCAGTCGGCGCGACGCGCACCTACCGCGTGAGCGAAGCCGCGCCGCTGACCGCGACGGCGACCGCTGTTTCTGCCGGGGCGCAGGGGATTGTGCCACCCGCGCCGCCGCCCGGCGTCGAGACTCCGGCATCTGCGCCGATCAACACCATGTTCATCCGTCCTGAACGCGCCGCTGACGCTAACGTCGCCAGTGGCGCGGACGAAGAACCGAGCGCCGAACATCCGATTCCCGATGCGCAGGAAGCTGTTCCCGCAGCGGTGGAAGTCGATTTGACGCCGCCGGACACGAAAGTTGATGAGGCGGCAGTCGAAGCCAAGCCGAATCAAGGGATGCCGCTGGAAAAAGGCACCGAACCCGGCGAACCCGCCGCGACGCCCGGTTTCACGGCGCGTACGGAACACGCCAACCCCGAAGCCGCCGCGACACAGGAACAACCTGCCGAACCGCCTCCGGCGACAGCGGAAGTCGAAACGCCGCATGACGACCCGGTGAAAGAGTCGGTGGTGGAGAAGACCGCCGCGCCGCAGCAGCCTTACGAACAGGCGAACATGGGGCAGGTCACGCCCGCCGAAGTGGATCGCGTGCTGAACGATCAGCCGTCTGAGACGGCGGCGAAAATCACCGAAACGGCGTCGCCGGAAACGCAATGGATCGAGAACAATCTCGGATACGGCGCGGAAGACTTCGCGAGCTGGCGGTTTCTGATC
>JACSRG010000929.1 GCA_014879865.1 Anaerolinea sp. | reverse complement strand
AGATGTGTATAAGAGACAGTTTGTACCCTCGAGGTGATCACGGCGTCGCCTGACGAGCCGCTCTCCGACGTAATGCGTCGTCTCGGTGAGCGGGATTTGTGGGGACTGCCCGTGCTCGCGCGCGGCAGCCGTCTGCCCGTCGGCGTGGTTCATCGTGCCGCAATTATGCAAACCTACAGTCGCGCGGTGGCGACCAAGACAGAAGAACAGCACACGTTGGAGCAAACACGCCTGCACTTGACCGGCGCACATATCGTCGATTTGACCGTCGAACCCGGCAGTGCGCTGATTGGCAAGCGTCTCAACGAGATCAGTCTTCCGCACGACTGTGTGATCGCCTCGATTCGGCGCGGCAGCAAGCTGATCGTGCCGCGCGGAGCTACGCGCATTACCGAATGGGATGTGCTGACGGTCGTGACATCCGGCAGCGGCGAATCTGAACTGCGTCACCGGCTGAGTGAACAGACGCCGCCAGCGTGACCAGCCCCAAAACGGCTCAAGTTCAACGGGAAACTCCTTACGAATGTCACTACACATTACCCTCCCCTGTGTTACAGTGAAATAAACTATTCAGACGACCAATGAAACATCTAAAACAACGATCAATTTGGAATACCCTATGGACATGGGCGGGGCGCGTCTCTCTGCGACAAAAGATTATGGGCATCATCGTCGCGCCGCTGTTGATCCTCGGCTTCACGATTGCATGGTGGGTCAGCAGTCAGCTTGGCGGCTGGCTTTCGTACCTGCTGAGCGAAGAACGGGTCGCGCAGGCGATGTCGGTGGGGATGCGCAGCGTCGTCATCATCACGATCTTCTCTGCGCTCGCCGGGTTGGGGATCGGGTCATTCCTGACATGGTTCTTGACACGTCCGATTCTCGATATGACTTACGTAGCGCGGCACGTGAGGGACGGTAATCTGTCTGTGCGCGCCCCCGTGTGGGCGAACGATGAGATCGGCGAGTTGGGACGCGCCTTCAACGACATGATCGCCAGTCTGGATACGTCACACCGCGAACTGGAGTACTCTAACGAGATGCGGGCGCAGCTTCTTCACAAGGTCGTCTCCGCGCAAGAAGACGAACGGCAGCGCATCAGCCGTGAACTGCACGACGAAACGGGGCAGGCGCTCACCTCGCTGCTCGTACAGCTCAAGATTCTGGAGCACTGCGAGACACTCGAAGATGTGCAGGCACAGGTCGCCGGGATTCGCCAGCTTACGCAGCGCACGCTGTATGAAGTCCGCCGCTTGGCAGCCGATCTACGTCCGGCAGCGCTGGACGACCTCGGCTTGATCTCCGCACTCGAAAGCTATATCGACAGTTATGCGAGCAAGTCGGGTCTCGCGGTTGATTTTCAGCCGCACAATATGGATGGTTGGCGGTTGCCCCTCGATATGGAGATCGTACTCTACCGCGTCATTCAAGAATCACTGACGAACATCCTACGCCACGCCCGTGCCGCCCGCGTGAGTGTTTTCATCGAGCGAAGCGACAAGCACATCAACCTGTCGGTTGTCGATGACGGCTGCGGATTCGATCTGGCGCGCGTGCTGGCAAGCAAAGAGCGCGGCTTGGGTCTGCTGGGAATACAAGAGCGAATCGAACTGCTCGGCGGTACGCTCAGGCTCGAGTCGCAGCCGGGGCAAGGAACGCGCGTCGAAGTTGAGCTTATGCTTCCAGAGCAAGTCACCGAAAGAAGTAAATCATGACTGACAAAGCCATCCGCGTGCTGCTGGCAGACGATCATGCCGTGCTTCGGGCAGGTCTGCGCGTGCTGCTCAACAATGAACCGGACATCGAAGTCGTCGGCGAGGCAGGTGACGGCGCGGAAACACTGCGGGCGGTTGCGGAACTCCAACCCAACATCCTCGTGCTCGATCTGATGATGCCGAACGTCAAAGGGCTGGACATCATCGAGCAGATTACCAAGTCGTACCCGCACACCCGCGTGCTCGTCCTGACGATGCATTCCGATACCCAGTACATTCGCCATGTCGTCAAGGCGGGCGGGTCGGGTTACGTGCTCAAAAGCAGCGCCGACACTGAACTGATTACGGCGATCCGCGTGGTCGCCGCCGGGAACTCGTACCTGACCCCCGAAGCAACGCA
>JACSRG010000402.1 GCA_014879865.1 Anaerolinea sp. | reverse complement strand
GGAGCGGCGGGAGCAGTTCGTCCGCGAACTCACGGTGCAGACGACGGAGGCGTTCTTCGAGCAGCGCGGTATTGATGGCGGTCTCGAATACGCGTTCGTCATGCACCACCGCCAGACGGACGATCCACAGTCACCGGGGCGGCACGATCCGCACACCCATGTCGTGCTGCCCGGCACGTACTACGACGATGGCTTAGGCGAGCGCGTGCCGCTGTATTTCAACCGGAATAAGCAGGTCGATCATATCGCGATGCTGCACGATCTGACCGAACGGCGGGTCGCTGATCAGATGGATCGCTATGTGGGACTCAATTGGGAACAGCGTTATGACGATCTGGCGGCAGTGCGCGAGGCGCAGTTGGCGATCACCGAGCAGCCTGCTCACGGAACGTTCGAGACGGATGACGGGGCGATCAACTTCTGGGTGGGAGCGCGGCGCACCGACGAGCAGATCAGCGCGACCGGCTACTACCGGACGCTCGAAGATGACGAGGTGGAGTTTCGTCCGTTGATCGGTGGTCTGAAGCATGACGAAGCTGAGTTACTTGCGCGGCTCTTGCACAGCGAGATCGGCGGGGATTTCGCGGCGCTGCGTCAGCTTGCCGATGGGATCAATGACGTGAGCAGGGTGGAGCGGGACGCCTTCTTTGCCGACGTGCGCCGGCTGGACTTTTCACCGCCGGATCGGGTACCGGACTTGGACATCGACTTTTAGCCGACATGCACACAGGGGAATGGAGCGCCTATCGTCGCCAAACGTCGCGCTGCAAACCCCTGTGTGATATCCGAAGGAATGAATATGAGTATCGCACAAACTGACGCCTCCGGCAACAGACCGGAGTGGCGTGATTTTCTCCGCGCCCTGTATGCAGGCGCACCGGAAGACCTGTATTTTGAACTGCGCTGCATCCATCCGACGACCGGAGATGCCCGCTCGTTCTGGAGCAAAGTCGGGGACAAACGCACGCTGACCAACGCGCTCAATCGTGGAACAGACTTGAATCGTGAGAGCGGCTACGGGTTGTACTTCGCGCCGTGCTTGCGCCGGGACAAGCAGGGCAAAGCCGAAGCGGCGGCGCTGCTCCCCGCGCTGTGGGTCGATCTCGACTGTGACGACGATGCGGCGCGCCGAGCGGCAGCGCTGGCGAAACTGCATGCTTTCAATCCACCGCCTTCAGCGATCATCGACAGCGGCGGCGGACTGCACGCCTACTGGTTGCTCTCCGAGCCGATAACGCTCGATGACGACAGCCGAAAACAGGCAGCAGGCATTCTGCGCGGGTTGTTCAGCGCGCTTGGCGGCGATCCGCAGTATGTGAAGTCGGTCGCGTCCGTGATGAGACTGCCGAACAGCCTGAACACCAAGCCTGATCGGGGTGGCGTGATTGTGACACTGCTCGAACTGCACCCGGATCGCCGTTATCCGCTCAGTGACTTCGCCTGGTTGGAAAGTCAGCCACAGGTCGAGCGGATCGGCAGCTTGAATGTGGTCACGCTCAACGGGAACAGACAGCACCCGCTCCCCAAGCGCACCGAGGACTATCTCGCAGCGGGCGCGACGGAAGGCAGTCGCAACACCGAACTGTTCCACGCGGCGTGCCAACTGCGCGATGCGGGCTATTCTGAATCTGACGCGGAAGCGCAGCTTGTCCCGCGCTATGTTGCTGATGGGTGCAGCGAAAAGGAGGCATTGGCAACGATCCGCAGTGCCTACAGTTGTCCGCCGCGTGATCCGATTCCGAGTCCACGTGATCAGGTGGAGCAGCTTGTCAGCCGGTACAGTCAGCGCAACGAGCAGGGAACACACCCAACGGTGGACGAAATCCGTGCCGCCGTCAAAGGGTGCGCGACACTCGATCCACTCGCGTGGGCGGAGACGCGCAAGCAGCTTCGCGCCATCGCCGGGGATACCTTCCGTGTGCAAGACCTGAATCAGATGTACCAGCAGGCGCGCCGGGAAGCACATCGCAGCCAGAACGCCGAGTCGTTATCTGTTGCCGGGCGCTATCTGGAAACCGAAACGGGCATCGTCTACGAGAAGATGACCGAACGCGGTTTAGTCCGCCAGCCCGTCGCCGATTGGACGGGGCGCATCGTCGAGTGGATCACGCGGGTCGATGACGACGGGCAGGAAGAACACATCATGCGCACGCAGGTGCA
>JACSRG010000238.1 GCA_014879865.1 Anaerolinea sp. | reverse complement strand
CCGAGCGCGTTCTGCGCCAGCGTCCGCAGTTCGTGAAACTTGAGGTAGCCGAGGCGGTAAGCGAGCGCCTGTGCCGGGAGATCGGTCGAGTAGCGCAGTGTTTCCGTGCCGATCTGCTCGTCCGATTCGAGCGTGTTGGCTTTCATGTAGGCGCGGGCGCGTTCGAGCGACCAGCCAAACGCATTCATCCCCGTGTCGATGACCAAACGCTGTGCCGTAAAGCGCTCATGGATCAAACGCCCGTACAGGTCGTAGGGATCATCGTACAGCCCCATTTCCTGCGGCAGCCCGGCGGCGTACTCCGCCCAACCTTCGTTATAGCCGCCGTATTCTATCGCTTCACGGCGAATAGGCGGCAGACTGGCATTGTTCTGCTGACGCGAGAGATGGTAATGATGACCGGGGATCAACTCGTGATAAATGAGCGTCGCCGCGTTCAACTGCGAGCGCGTTTCCAGACCAGAACCGTTGTAGTGGTATAAGCCCACCGGCTGTTGTGCGCTCGGCGGCTCATAGTAGCCGAAGGACATGCCCGCTTCCAGCGCGGGCGCGAGCCGCCGCACCTCATACGGCGCGGGCACTGCGACCGCGAACCAGTCCGGCATCAGCGGTTCGATCCGGCGCAGATGATGGTGGTACGTCGCCTCAACCTGCGCGGCACTGTCGGCGTGCAGCCTGCCATTCGCCTTGAGGGTGGCGATGAATTCCGTTTCGCCGCCCGCGAAGCCCAACCCGGCGCGCACCTGCGCCATCGCTTCGGTGAGCATCTGCACCTGTTCCAGCCCGACCGCGTGAATCCGATTGGGACTCAGGCTGAAGGTGACGTTAAAGCGGATGAGCGTTTCGTATGCCTCTGCACCGCCGGGATACTGCGTGATCCCGACCACTTCGGGCGCGGTTTGCCGGTAATCCTCGTCCAGATACGCGATCAGCGCGTCGAAGGCGTTTGCTAAGTCGCCTTCGAGGAGCGTGTCAACACTTTGCTGAAGCCGGGTGCTCGTTGCTGCATCGAGCAGGGCGAGCCGTTCAGCCGGCACACGCATCAGGTAGGCGGCGCTCGCTTTGAGACGGCTCAGGGAGGTATGGACACCCGCCAGTGCGGGGCGGGGAACACGCCACCCGTTCTCCGCCTGCGCGCGCACCCGGTCGAGCATGCCCTGAACGGCGCGCGCATAATCTTGGATCAATTTCAGGTAACGGTCGGCGTCGGCGGTGGTTTCAAAGCGAAACGCGGGAAAGATCAGCCCGCCGAACATGCTGAGCCATGATGATTGGTACGGCGTGACCGGAAAGTGCGCCCACCACAGCTTGACCTGACTGCCAAGCTGCTGCGCGTAGTTTTCGAGAAAGGCATAGGTGAGCCACGCCTCGTGCGGAAGTGCCGCCGCGTTGATCTGGGTGAGTTCGGCGGCAAGGGCAGCGCCAAAGCGAACATCCGCTTCGGCTTCTGCGAGGCTCGGCGACATGATCGATTCGACATGCCCCGCGCGAATCTGTAAGTAAGTTTCGCGCTCAAGCCGCCGTTTCCAGACGCGATCCGCGATCTGGTGAAGTTGTTCCACTGGATTCATTTCAGCCTCCCGAATAGGCGCTAGTTTGTGCTTACCCGCTGTGCTTGGGGTCAAGGGCGTCGCGCAGACCATCGCCGAGCAGATTGATGCACAACACGGCGATGAAGACGGCGAGTCCCGGAAATACGGACATCCACCACGCCTGCCGTAAGAACTGCCGCCCGTAGAGCAGCATCGATCCCCATTCCGGCGATGGTGGCTGCGCGCCCAAGCCGATAAAGCTCAGCCCCGCCGTAACGAGAATTGCATTGCCTAAACCGAGCGTCCCATAGATGATGATCGGCGCGATGACGTTGGGCAAAATGTGCCGGAACATGATCGCGCGGTCGGCTGCGCCCAACGCGCGCGAGGCGGTGATGTAATCCATGTTTTTCGCCGACAGCACCGAGGCGCGGACGAGGCGCGCGTAACCGGGGATCGACGAAAAGCCGATGGCGATCATGACGGTGGCGAGGTTCGGTCCGAGCGCGGCGACGATGGCGAGCAGCAGCAGCACGGTCGGGAATGCCATAATGATTTCCAGCACGCGCTGAATCACCGTATCGAGCAAGCCGCCATAGTAGCCGGAGATCAACCCGATGACCACGCCGCCGAC
>JACSRG010000397.1 GCA_014879865.1 Anaerolinea sp. | reverse complement strand
ACCTTGAAGCTCGCTGCTCTCGCCAGCGGGACTCCCGGAAACCACTGTACCACACCTCCGCGAAGTCCTCGCTAGCCACAGCGAAAACGACAAATTGTTGGGCTTCGAAAGGATATGGCATGACTCACAGTTTCGTTTTTACCAATCATAAGGGAGGCGTGGCTAAAAGCACGTCTGCAACCAACATCGCGTTTGGCATGGTCAATCTACTGCGCCGCGCTGATGCTGCCAATCCGCGCGTGCTGATCGTTGATACAGACTCACAGGGACATGCCTCACTGGTCACGACCGGTCGCAAGGACTACGGCGCGGATGACAGTCTGTACACAGTGCTGATGGCAGAACGTCAGAATGCGCCACAGACGCTCCTGAACTGCATCGTGCCAAGTCAGTGGGATACTGACCTGCATGTTCTCCCCGCTTCCCCCATGCTTGAAGGCGCAGAACGCGAACTGATGGGTGTGGCGGGTGCGCCGTATCGCCTCGCCGACCCACTGAGCAAGATTGCCAACCAGTATGGCGCGATCGTTATCGATACTCGTCCCTCGTTCTCGCTGCTCACGGAAATGGGCTTGATCGCCGCGACCGATGCGATCATTCCGGTTGAGCCGCGTTACTTGGAAACAGTCGGGCTAACAAGCGTTATCCAGAAGATCAACGACATCCGTGAGGGCTGGCGGCATCCCAATCTGCGCGTAAGTGGGTTGCTTGTCACCAAGATGGATACCCGTGTGCGTGGTCACAATCACCTGCTGGCAGAACTCAAGTCACATCCCATTCTCGGTAAGTTGCTCCTCGGCGTGATCCCCTCAAATGAAGCGGTCTCCTACGCGCATCGCAACCATCAAAGTCTGTTCACTTACGATCCGCGCTCAGCCGCCAGCAAAGCGTACATGCAGGTGGTCGCTTCACTCGTCCGCTATCTGTCCAATGGGGGTGAGTGATGGCACGGGCAAACAACGACACCTCACGGATTGACGATCTGTTGGCATCCGTTACGGTCGATCTGGTTGGCGATCTGTCACAGACGCTTCAGGAAAAGTCTATTCGAGTCGAACGCATTCTACTGGAACTGGTGCGTCCTGACCCAGTGCAGCCGCGACGCGTGCTGCCGGAGAACATTCATTTGCGCTTCCATAATAATCACATCACGCCGACACAGGCACTGCGCGAACTCGTTCAGCTCGTGCAGATCGCGGCACGTCAGCGCGGACGACCGTTCAACAATGTCCTCGAACTGCTGCCGAATGGGAATGACGAACGCGAGGACGATGCCGAGATCAAGTTATCACCTGAGGAAATACTACTGCGCGATCTGGTCAATCTGGCGATCACCATCCGCGACGATGGTCAGGTCAATCCACTCACGGTCGTGGACGTATCGCAAGGCGTTACCCGTTTGTTTCGCATCGAGACAGGCGAGCGCCGCTATTGGGCAACTTGGCTGCTCCGTGATTTTATCCCCGGTTACACAGGTGACGGCATGATCCCCTGCATCGTGATCCCTGAAAACCGTTCGTCCGTCTTTCGTCAAGCAAAAGAAAACACGGCGCGATCCGGGTTAACCGCCATCGCACTGGCACGTCAAGTCGCGCTGCTGCTGCTCACGGTTCACGGTTACGAGATTCCGGCGTATGCCGTTGACCACGATTTTTACCGACAAGCGCTCAATCTGGATTTGCGTGGCAAACGCGAGTACACCGATCTGGTTTTGAGCGCGATGGGCGGTATGGGCAAGATGCAGTTTAGTCAGTACAAGGCGCTGCTCAGACTATCGAATGAGGCACTTGAAATTGCTGATCGACATCAGATTGAAGAGTATCGACTGCGACCTCTCCTTGCTGTTGCCCCTGAGTACCATGCTGAAATCGTGCAGCAGATTGTCGACTTCAATCTATCTGCCAAACAAATCAAAGAACTCTGCGAAAATGATGGCTCACCCGTAGAAGTGGACGACGAACGCAAAGATTTGCACCCAGCGGCGCTGAAAATCGCCAAAGCGACCCAATCAATTCAATCAACTTCTGCACAAGAATTGGCTCGTGCGTTGATGCTCCAAGAAGGGGATGCAGCGCTGGCAAAAGCGCGCTTGCAGGCGCTTCGGAAGTTGTTGAGCGAAACGGAACGGTATCTGGTTGCGGAGTAAAAGGTAAACGCGCGTTTACC
>JACSRG010000271.1 GCA_014879865.1 Anaerolinea sp. | reverse complement strand
TCCGGCGGGTGTGTGAATGCGACACGTCGCATTCACCGGACGCACCCCGCAGGGCTGCGTCCGAAAAAGACCATCCTTACACCCATTCCTCCATTTCTTGCATTGCACAGCCCGTCATATAGCGCGCTGGAATTTTGCGGCGCATTTCTGTAAGTTTACCAACCCCAAACTGAAAATTTCCGCATGTTCACGTAGCCCACTTTGCGACAATCACAAGGGAGCAATAGTGCAGCAAAGGGGTGAAGGTGTCAGCGAAAACCGTGAAACGCAGTATCAGCATGACGCCCGAGATGCGCGATCTGTTGGCACAGATAGTCGCTAAGCGCGACCGTGACACAACCGAAGCCAGCCTCATTCGTGAAGCGATTCGCCTATTCCTCGACGAGCAAACCGATATGGTAGGCAGCCGCCGTCACTTTCAGAAGTCGCTGCAGCTGCGCATTGACCGCCTTGAACGGTCACTCCTGTTTCAAATGAACATTGTCATCTATCTACTGACCGCCATCCTTGCCGATGACAGTGCCATTGACGATGCCATCATCGCGACCAAGAAGGATGGAGCAGCTTTAATGCAGCGGATCGAAGCCGTGCGCGATTTGAAGGATGACCATGAGTAAAGCCATCATCGTGGTTGATTTCGCCTATAAGGGGCCGAAACGCACGGGGCGTGGCACGGGGCGGCAAGGGTTGAAAGCCACGCTCAAATATCTGCAATTTCGGGATAAGCGCAACAACCATCTCGCGAAGTCGCGTGACTACGAACGCTGGCAGGATCGAGGAATGGGCGTCTCACACGGGGAAATCTACCGAAACTGCGATTCATTGCAGAGTAAGCACGTCCTTGCTTGGACATGGGTCATCTCGCCCGCCCCCGATCTGATGGAACTGGTGCCGCAGGATGAACGCCGGGCACTGCTCTACGAGCTGACCGAACGAGTTGTGGAGGATTACTACACCGAGCGTGGCTTCGATGTCCCGGAATACAGCTATGTCGCTCATACGGCGAAAACGAAGGGCAAGAACGGAGAACCGCCGCAGGAACATATGCACACGCATGTCGTTCTGCCGGGAACAGTACCGTCCACTGCTGAACGGTTGCCGGTCTATAACAATGCGACGAAGGGGCATGACCGTCTGTTTCGTGAAATCGCCAGCCAGCATTTCGCCGACATGCTCGACGAACGTGGGATTGACTGGCGACCGCTGCGCGAAGAACCGAAACCGGATGTGCAGCGTGATGATGAAATCGATTTGGACGACTTTTTCTCCCGCTAGGAGGCGGAATGCAGAAACATCACTGGCTTGGACTGTTCGCGCTGCTCACGCTCGTGCTGGCAGGAGCAGCCATCGGACGCATGTTTAAGTTACCCAACGGCGAAGGCATCTATCTCACCCTACTCATCACCGCGCTGATTGGCTGGGTGATTGGGCGGCACACTACCCGCAAGAAGGAGCGATCATGATCTACTGGCTGTTCACTGACGGACGTGAAGTGCTCACGGGACTGCTCTTTCCGCTGCTGTGCTGCACGCCACTGACCATGCTAATTACAGCGGCAGCGCTGGGAGCGAGCATCCGCCGGACGAGCGCTGAAGGCGCGAATGCCTCGTGGGTGCAGCGTGTCCTGCTCGCTGTAACTTATGCCCTCGTGCTGCTGACAGTGATGACCTTATATCTGATGCTGCTTGGTGATCAGGCGGTAAAGCGCGGACGCTCAAATGCCAGCGACGTGATCGATCTGCTCGTGGGCGCACCGCCGGGCATCCACACAATGCGTCTGTTCCTGTTCGGCATATTTCTGGCGTTCATCCTGATGATCACCGCGATCGGGCTGCACAGCCTGCTGCGGAATGGCGGGTGGTTGCGCGAGAAAATCGACCGTCTGCGCGCTCCAATAATCAAACGCGGGGCGTTGGGGTCGTCGCACTTCTGCACCTTGCGCGAGTACCGCCGCTTCCGCCGTCCTGATCCCGAAGGCTTGATCCTCCTCGGCGCGTTCTGGGGTGAGCAGAAACGGCGGCTCGATGTGGGGACAGGGCAGTTCTGCCTCGGTGGTGAAGATGTGGCGCGCGGCATCCTGACACTCGGCGGGCCGGGTTCGGGCAAGACGCAGGGGATCATTCTCCCGGCGATTGCCGACCGGATGCTGTCCGGGCATTCACTCGTTGTCGCTGATCCGCAAGGCGAAATCACTGCTCATATCCTGAAATACGCCGCCGTCACTCGCCACCTGGTTGTTGTGCATGATCCGACGAGTGCCGCCGGACCGCGCTACAACCTTGCGGAAGGTATCGACAATGTGTCGGATGCACGGGCGATTGCCGATGTGCTGGTGCCGTCCGCGCAGGGAGATAACCGCTTCTGGACGGACAGCGCCGCCGCGCTGCTCGCCGCCTGCCTGATCCGTTTCGACAACCTCGGCGCGATCTACAACGCGATGAACGACGTGAAAGCGCTAGCGAAAGCCCTTAAGTCGAAAAAAGACGACGCGGCACTGCTGGCGAACAGCTTCATCGCGTCAGTCGGATCGGATGGCAAGGTCGCATCGAACGTGATCGCGACGCTGGCGACCGCGCTGACCGGCTGGGCGTCCATCGACGTCCGCGCCAACACCTCCGCATCCGATTTCGATGCCGAACTGGTGGTCGAGCAGCCGACCGTCATCGTGCTGACCTGTCCGGGGCGTATGCGTGCCGTGTATGCCTCGTATCTCGGCGCGACGCTGCGCAAGCTCATGCTCGACCTCGATACCATCGGGGAACGCAATAAGGGTCCGCTACCTGTCCCTGTCGGTGTGATCCTCGATGAGTTCCCGACGCTCGGTAAGCTCGACAGCCTCGTCGCCGATGTGAATCTCGTCCGCAAACGTCGCATCTCGATCCTGATCGGCGCACAGACCAAGGGACAGTTCGAGATGCTGTACGGGCGTGAAGGGACACAGGCGCTGTTCACGGGCTTGGCAACGCAGGTGATCTACGGTGGCTGCGATGCGGACACAGCGGAGTTCTACAGCAAGGCGAGCGGCACAGCGACGACGGATGCCAATCAAGACGATCCGAATAGTCACCTCCGCCAGCGACCGCTGCTGACCGTCGATGAAGTGATCACGCCGCAGGTCGGCAACTGCACGATTTTCGCACGTTATGTCGAAACGGGCTTTGCGACGCAGGTGATCCTGAATGCTCGGTTGACCCGCTTCTACGAGCGCGCTGACTGGAAACGGCGCTTGAACGGAGCGCAGGGGAATGAACCGCTGCTGCTGGAGCGCGGCATCGACTTCGATGACCGGGAGACAGAAGCCGCCGAAGTGCCCACAGCAGATGGAATCGCTGGCGGCGCATCGACCATTGAGATCGCAGCACGAGCGAAGCTGGCGGAAGTGAAAGCCAAGACCGAACGGCAGGCGGGCGGCAAAGTGAAAATGGTCACCGTTGATGAACTGCGCGCCCGGCGCAAGGCAGCGAAGCTGGAGATGACACCATGACAATGACGAAAAACTCGACTGTGCAGGAAATAGGACGGCGGACACGATTAAAGAACCGCGATGTGCAGTTGATGCTGGAGACACTGGTCGAGGTGTGGACGGAGGCACTGGTCAATGGGGGGCGGGTCGAGCTAGAACATTTCATCGTCATTGATGTGCAAACGATTGAACGTACTGCCAATCGTTTGCTGTCGAAACGCCGTTTTCGTCAGATCACGGTCCGCGCCAGCAAAGCGCTTCGTGACCGGCTGAACGAGCAAACTTAGTCGTCGTTCAACCGTATCCAGTACACACCGCGCTGATCCGGCTCAGAGCGCAGTTGGAAGCGATCCGAGTAATCCGCGATGAACTTGAACAGACTTTTGTACTTCTTCCCCGGCGCACCTAACCGCTTCGGTTTGAGATGATAGAAACGTTCATAGAGATGCTGCGAAACCCGGCTGAAGTTGACCCAAAGTTCAGTCTGCGCCTGAATGAAATCGTGTGCCGCTTGCAACACGTCATCGGTGCTATATTCTCGTATCGCTATCGCTGCAATCTCACGCTTGCGCTGAGTGGCGCGGGATTTGCTGCGCTTGTTCTTAGGCTTGTACTCCTGTGGCTGCTCAAGGAGTTCATAGGCAGCGCCATATTCACGAATAACGCGATCTCGCAGCGTTTCAAGCTGCTCATCCGGTACGCTGAACGCCTCTGCCGAATACTCCCAATCGCGCATCCGGATCAGGTCACGTTCGAGCTTCGCGTAACAATTGTCGCACAAACCGAGATCATTTAAGGGCAGCGGTAAACCGCAGCCTCGGCAAAATGTAAGGGGCTTGAGAGTTTCATCATTTTGTTCCGAAAACCGTCTCATGGTGCATTATTCTAAAATAGTCAGACGGATGATTTTACCATGTTTAGGAAATATGAGAGAAACATTAGGTACTGATTTAAGAACTGGTCGACAGCGGGCACATTGAGCGGAAGCATTCAGAGGGATTTACGTACATACGATTGGACGTATGCCAACTGACCGCTGCCGAAGCACCACTTTCGCTAGGTCACAGACGGTATTCCGCCGAGGATGCTCTATAATCACCGTGCATAAGCTACCATTCAATCCGGTGCCTAACTGTAGCAGAACATTGGAACCATATGTCAGACGTTTTCATCTCCTATTCTCGTAAAGACAAAGTCTTTGCCCGGCGGTTGTTTGATCGCCTGAAGCAGGAAAACTACACTAGTTGGATGGACTGGGCGAACATCACAGGCGGTAGTCAGTGGTGGGATGAGATCAAGAGCGGAATTGATAATGCCCACAACTTCATCTTCATTATTAGTCCTGACTCCTACACCAGCAGCATTTGCCACCGCGAGATCGAATACGCACGACTACGCGGCAAGCGCATCATTCCCATAGTGCGCCGTGAAGTGAGCAAACCGCAGTTAGCAGGTCAATGGATCGACAAGGATTGGGAGGCCATAGCGCGCGCTAATTACGACGAGATGGCGCAGCTGGATTATGTCCACTTCCGTAAGAAAGCCGGTTTCGACTGCCTGTATGATGACGATACCAAGGAGGTCGTGAACCCGGAATGCGATCAGGAAACCAGCGATGCTGATGATTTTGAAACCGCCTTTGCCAAGCTGTTCGCCGCGCTCAAGCACGACCCAGAGAACGCGCGCTTGCATACCCGCTATCTCTTGCGTGCGCAGCTTTGGGCAGCGGTTCCCGCCGAAGAAAGTCGGCGTAAAGAAGACGGCTTGCTTGTGGGGCAGGAAATTGACGAAGCGGAGCAATGGCTGGCAAATTGGGCGAAGCAGTCGCAGAATCGGCGGAATCAAATGCCGCCGCTCGCGCCGCTGATGCCCGCCCCCCTTGATTTGCACCGGGAATATATCGCTGCCAGCCGCACGGCAGAAACGGCCCGCACCCGACGGTTGCGGAACATTCGCCGCGCTAGCATCATCGGCTCGCTGGGAGCCGTGCTGGCAACGCTAGTCGCCATAGGAGCATCGCTGATTGGCGCACAGGCAGCAGAGCAACTGGCAAGTGTTTCACCGACGCTCACAGCAGTGGCGGCGCAAGTCAGCGCGGGCGAGGCGCGCATCGAGTCCTTGCGGTTGGCGGCACTAGCGACCAGCGAACTGAACAGCGGCGATTCGCTGGTCGCCACCCTGCTCGGCATTCGCGCCCTGCGCGCTGGCTACACACCGCAAGCGGACGCAGTAACCGTCGCTGCACTAAGCGAGAATACCGCGCACGTCAGGCTCATAGGCTTCCGCAGCGCTGCCTACAGTTCCGACGGGCGCTTCATCGTCACCGCCGCGGGCGACCAGACTGCCCGCGTGTGGGACGCGGAGACCGGTGCCTACGTGCGCAACCTTGTTGGAGATTCCAGCGCGGTGAACAGCGTTGCCTACAGTCCAGATGGTCATGACATCATCGCTGCCCTCGACAACGGCACGGCGATTATCTGGGATGCAGACGACGGGGAATACCAGAAGGCACTGATCGGTCACACGGACACCGTCAGCAGTGCTGCCTACAGTTCGGATGGGCGATTCATTGTCACCGCAAGTTACGACGGCACTGCCATCATCTGGGATGCCGCCACCGGCGAGCAGCTGCGCACGCTAGCAGGACAAACCGATGCCGTCTACAGCGCTGCCTACAGTCCGGATGGGCGCTTCATCGTCACCGCTAACACCGGTTACACCGCCATCATCTGGGATGCCGCCACTGGTGAACATCTGCGCTCGCTGACTGGGCACACGGACGCCGTCAGCAGCGCTGCTTACAGCCCGGATGGGCGATTCATTGTCACCGCAAGTTACGACAGCACTGCCATCATCTGGGATGCCGCCACCGGCGAGCAGTTGCGTACGCTGACAGGGCATACAGCTTATGTCCAGAGCGCGGTCTTTGACCCGGACGGGATAACGATAGTTAGTGCGAGCGGAGACGGGACCGCCCGTGTGTGGGACGTGCGCAGCGGCAGATTACTGCGCACAATTGGCGGTCATGTGGGCACCTTGAGCAACGCCTTGTATAGTCCAGACGGGCGCTTCATCGTCACCGTCAGTGCCGTGGATTGGGATGAGTCAGTTATTGTGTGGGACGCGGTTCACGGCGAACCACCCGGCACACTGATGGCACAGGCACAGATGACACGCGTAAACAGCGCCACCTACAGTCCGGATGGGCGTTTCATCGTAACCGCTGGTTATGATGCGCCAGCTATCGTTTGGGATGTGACGAGTGGCATAGCGCTGCGGACGTTTTCAGAACGATCATTCGGCGCTGCCTACAGTCCGGATGGGGGCTCCATCGTCACCGCCAACGCCGATGACACTGCCATCATCTGGGACGCGGCAACAGGCGAGCGGTTGCGCACGCTGCGGGGCAGCACCAACGGTGAAGTCAACTACAGCGCCGTCTACAGCCCCGATGGGCAGTTCATCGTCACTGCCAGTACTGGCGACATCGCCATCGTCTGGGACGCGGCAAGTGGCGAACTGATACATACGCTGGCGGGACACAGAGGCGATGTTAACAGCGCGGTTTTCAGCCCTGATGGGCAGTTTATCCTCACCAGCAGTTGGGAGAGCACCATTGAGTGGGACGCGGTAACAGGCGAGCGGTTGCGCACGCTGACCGCGAACACGAGCGATGTTTATGACGCGGAGTACAGTCCGGATGGGCGTTTCATCGTCACTGCCAGCGACACAGCCAGGATATGGGATGCCGCGACAGGGAATGTCGTGCGAGTATTGGCAGGGCATACTGGAGGGATATACGATACCACCTACAGTCCCGACGGGCGCTTGATCGTGACTGCCGGCAATGATGGTACCGCCATCGTCTGGGATGCCGCCACCGGCGAAGCGCTGCGGACGCTGGCGGGGCATCGGGATTTTGTAACCAGCGCTGCCTTCAGTCCGGACAGTCGCTTGATCGTCACTGCCAGCAATGATGGTACCGCCATCGTCTGGGATGTGGATTACCAGGCGCTCATTACGTATGCTTGCGCGCACGTTGCGCACCTCCGAGATTTCACCGCTGGCGAACTACAGCGCTTTAAGATAGATAACGGTACCTGCCCACAGTCTGCTTATGCTGACAGCTAATTATCCTAACCTGCGTGGCGGGAAATAGCGGAGATAGACTCAGTAGTTACTGAAGCACGTTGCGGAATGTTCGGGTGTAGGGGCATAGCATGCTGGTCTCCTATCATTGCCGACCGCTACTTTGATTTCTTTAGAGAACCTACTTGAGCAAATCCCCGTTATAGTTCAAGGTCAGGCTGCGGATTCTCGAACTGCTCCCGTGCTTCTCGCTCCGTGTTCGGATTGTGCAGATGCCAATCATCTGCCTCGCGCACGACAGTACGATCACCGCTCATATAAGCGACGATCCCGCGATAGTCCATATCCTCCCACTCGCCGGACAACCCTTCGAGCTTTGCCACCTCCGGTGCGAGTTCCGGTCCATCGAGCAGTCCCGGTACCAGATACGAGCGAAACTCCGTCTCGAACTTGCGCGCATCGTCCTCGTTGGCGAAATGCGCCATCTCCAGCGTGCGCGCCTCGGTCGGATAGACCGAATCATCCATCCCGTTCGCCTCAATGTACTCATCGAAGTCGGGCGGAAGCTGCGGGAACTCGGTCACGAACAGCGCCGTCCCCAGTGGCTCACCCTCTGGTGTTTCGACCGCCCGATAGTGCATCTGCCAGTAGTGCGGATCAGACTCCGGCTCAACGCGATCCCGCTGCTGCGCGACCAGTTCGTCCCAACTGCCCAGTTCGGGTTCGTCCGCATCGGGGACGCGAACGCCGGGCATTTCCGCCGTCTCATCGTTGGTGATATCGCGGATCGGTTCGCCCACCTGCGGGTCTTTCAAGCCCGTCAGTTCCGCCTCGCGCGCCGTCGTGAAGCGATCGGTCGGACCGTCGGTGAACAGCCGCCCGTCGGCGCGATTCGCGTTCAGTTCCCCGTTTGCCACCGCGATCCCCTCCGCCCTCCGCATAGCGGTTTCCAAGCCTTCATCCTGATAGGTGCGGTGCAGGTTCTCGCGATCCATCGCCGCGACTTCCCGCTCGATCTCGCGCTCCCACTCATACGACTCCAGCGAGTAGGTCTTGAGCATCTGCCCTTCGTGCCCGACGTGCCCATTCGCTTCCAACCACCACTTGTCCGCCGTCAGTTCGAGTGTCCACGGATCGGCTGGCATGACTTCAAACGAGTAGTTGACCGTCGGATCGACCGGCTGAAGCAGGTGGTAGGCTGAGTCTGCAAAGCGTTCCTCGAAGGCAACGACCGCCGCATCGGGTTCAACCGGCGTAAGCCGCTGCGTCTCCTCATCCAGCGCCCGATCCCGCTCAGCGTTGGTGGAGAACGGGTCAGGCGGTCCGTCGGTGAAGAAGCGGGGATCGTCGCGCCCATCGTGGAGCGCACCGCTTGATACCGCCATGCTCTCGGCAAGGTTCATCGCCGCTTCCAGCCCGCGTGTCTCACGCACTTCCGCTAGTTCTGCTTGATCGCGCGCCGCTTCTTCGCTCATGCCATACTGCGCAATCGGCTGACGGGCTTCATGTTCCTGCGCGCCGTCGCGCCAACGCTTGACCGCTTCCAGCGTCGGATCGCCGTCATCGCCCACGCCGACCTCGAAGGCATAGTCCACGCCCGTGTTGAGCGGCGGCAGCGCCTCCGGTTCGGGGAACGCCAGCCCATGCGACTGAGCCGTCTGGTAGGCGAGTTCTTGCGCGTTGTCGAGATCGCCATCCATCAGCATGGTTTCGAGCGTCTGGCGCGGAAAAGAGTAGTCGCCCCGGCTGTCCAGCGGCATGACCGGGTGCGCGTCATGCACCAGCCGCCCATCGTCGGTCTGCGCCGCGCGGAAATAGCGCAGCTCGTGCGCCAGATCGTCGCCGTCTGGTTCGTTAGAGACATCGACCGCCGCGAAGAAATGCACCGTCCCGTCCGCGTCCAGATGGTTCGGGACGTACTGTTCCTCGTGATCAAGCGGCACGAGCGTGTCGTAGAGCGTCACCGGCAGCGTCGGATCGTGGAGCGCGCGGGGTGGCTCAACGCCGGTGAAATCGTCGTACACATCCCAGTCGGGATGCTCATTCACGATCTTAGAGTCGGTCATCGCCGTTCCTTTCGATCAGGCGCACCGGGAATTCTCGCCCGGCGCGCCCACGTTCGACCGTGGTGAAACGTCCATCGGTGGACAGTCCGACTGCCGCCCGGCGGATCAGCAGGCGCAGCACCCCGGTGCGATCCAGCGCGAAGCGTGCCGCCAACTGTTCGAGCCTGAGGTGATCTTCGGGCGACAGTCGCAGGGAGAAACTCTTGGAGGTCTCGCTCATAGGTCAATCTCCCACTGGTCACGGGTATAGTCCGCCAAGTCCTGCGCCGCGTCGGGTTCGAGCGGGATGCCGCGCTCGCGTTCCCACAGATCACGCTGATCGGCGGCGAGCGCCATGCCTTCCGCCGCTTCAAACGCCCGCTCAATACCGCCTTTTTCGACCACGCCGAGCAGGTATTCCGCCGCGCCGTATGCCTTGTTCCAGTCGCCCGGTACGACTGGCGCGAGCTGCGCCTCGACTTCGCCCGTGTCCGGGTCGCGTCCGAGCGAGAGGATGCTGGTCACGGCATTGTCGGGGTCGCCCTTGTCCGGTTGAAAGACACCGATCCAGTACGCCGTCCCGGTGTCCGGGTCGATGAACGGCGGCGGATCGGCTTCCGGGTCGAACCCATTGGCGTCGATGCCGATGTCGCGCAGCGCTTTGAAGGTCGCCGAGTCCGCGGTATCGGCGATGTCGCGGATAGGCTCCGACTCCGCGAACAGGGCTTCCAGATCGAGATCATCCGGCGGCAGATCGGGCGCACCCGGTTCATTGAGAGACTGCATTTCCTCGTAGGCGGCGTATTCCACATCACCCGCGGCACGCCATTGCGGAGCCGGTTCGCCGCGCTCGGCGGCACGTTCCGCCGCCCGGTCAGTCGCATAATCGACGAGTTGAAACGGCAGCAGCCCCTGCGCGTGGATGTTCCCGTTCAGTTCGTGGTAGTAGGCAGCAGCTTCGTCGATGTCATCGAAGGTGCCGATTTCCAGATAGCTGCCGCCCAGATCGCCGGTGCGCGCGTTGGCGTACAGGTCAACCGCGCCGATGCTGTACTGCTCGGTTTCGCCATCCGGCAGCACCCGCCCGACGGCGACAATCGCCGCGTCATGCCAGCCCCAGCCATCATCCGTGTCATACATGGGAGCCGACGCAGCCGACGCGCCGACTTCTTCCAAGTCAGTCGAGCTGAATGGCGCGAACGGATCGTCATCCGACAGGTAGTCGTAGCTGTTTTCGAACAACTCATCGGGGAACGGATCGTCCGGCATCGAGAAATCGAGATCAGGTGGGGGCGGCAGATCGTCCCAGTCCGGCGGTGGCAAGTTTGACATGGGTTAGACCTCCTCCGCTGGACGCAGGACGATGGGCTTGTGTTCCGCCGCTGCACGGACGGCAGGCGCAGGGCGCAATATCCCGCCGAAGCGCTGCCAGAAGGCACGCAGCACTTCGAGCCGCTGACGCTCACCCGATGCGATGCCCTCAAGATCGGCAGCCCACTCACGGGCAAACGCCGGGGCGGTGAGTTCACCGAAGTGTTCCGCCAGACATGCCGCTACCGTCCGCCCTGTTTCGGTCAGGCTGAAGGAGGTTTCTCCGTCCACATAGCCCGCCGTGCGCAGCCCGGTGAGCGCAGCGACCGCAGCAGATACACTCACCCCGCTGTCCACCAGCGCGCCGACCAATCCCGCTTCGCTGAAGGGCACGGGTGTGTCGCTTGTCACCGCTTCAACCGTGATGATGGTGGGTTGCAAAGCTGTTCCCTCTGGCAAAACCGGCAGCACCGCATCTGGACGGTCGGACGGCAGTACGCGCTTCCAACCGTCGAAGTAGAGCAGCGCCGCCGTCGCCCGCAGTTCGAGCGGATACGGCTTGTCCTTCGCTGCACCGACGAGAATCCGCGCCCCCATCAACTTGTCCTGAGCGGGCGGTATGTGCGCAGCAATGAAGTGCTTCCAGATGAGGGCATAGACCGCCGCGCCATCCCCCGGCAGCGCTTCCGGGAGGCGGCTCACGTCGGCAGGCGCGATTCCGGCGGTGATATTCGGTTCTGCCGCCAGATATTCCGTGCCGAACTCGCGCCGAATATATGCCTGCGCCGCTTCGTGCAGGGCGGGCGGTGCGATGGCATCCGGGTCACTGATCCAACCCGCGTCATAGAGTGTGGCGATCAGCGCCAGCGTGTGTTCAGGGGCGAGAGCAAGGTCACGCGCCGCGATCTCGATCAAGCGGCGCAGCGTGATCGGAGTGGGTGCAGACTGCGTTTTGAGCATCTGCCCGGACTTATCGACCCAGAACTGACCGCCTTTGAGCAGCGTCTCAAGCTGTCCTGCTTGTTCCGCCGTGCGGATCACCAGCGGCGCGCCTTTCGCGTTCAGCACATTTGCAGTGAATGGAATGCCATCAGACACGAACGAGACTGCTGCCCGCCAGCGCGTTTCGGATGTGAACGCGCCAATCTGCGCGTCGCGCTCGGACAGCAGTCGCAGCGCGACCATACCGTCCAGCGTCAAGGCAGTCTTAAAGCCGAGCGCCTGACGTGCCGCCGCATTGATACCCCACCCAACGAGGCGGGCGAGGATGCGCTCTGCCACGTGTGCCTCGATCAGTTTCATGTCCAGTGGACGCGGAGCGGCGAAGGCAGCGCGAATCGCGTCGGGCGTGAGCGCCATCAGCATCACCCGGTAGACCAGCTTGTCCTTGACATCGGGCGAGAGCGCGAGGATGTGCCATGCCAGCGCTTCCCCCTCACGGGTGGGCGGCGTCGCCGCGTAGACCGCTTCGCACTCACGCAGCGCCTTCATCAGACGGCGGACGAGATTGCCCTTACCCGGCACGACGAAGGACGGGCGGAAATCCGCCTCCAGATCGATTCCCAGTTGGTCGGCGGGCAGGTCGCGCACCATGTCAGAGCACGGTTCGACGCGCCAACCCTCACCGAGCGCATCGCTCAGCCGTTTCGCCTGCGCGGACGTTTCGACGATCACGAGTTTCATTCAGCACTTTCCTTTCCAGCCG
>JACSRG010000928.1 GCA_014879865.1 Anaerolinea sp. | reverse complement strand
GCCGCCATCTCCTGATAGAGATACTCGTTGCCCGCGCGCCGCGCCGAGTCGCCCGTGCATTGTTCCAGTTCGCCCAGCACGGCGAAGTTGACACCCGCCGCCTGCATCACCTTGACGAACGCGCGCGCGGTCAACTGCGCGCGCGGATCATACGACGGCGCGCACCCGACCCAGTAGAGCAGGTCGAAATCGGGGTTGTCTTCGACCGTCGGCACGTCGAGGTCTTTCGCCCAGCGGAAGCGTTCGCCGCGCGGGTTGTTCCACGGGTTGCCCTGCCGTTCCATACCATTGAAGGCGACTTGCAGTTCCGCCGGGAACTCGCCCTGCGTCAGTACGGCATCGCGGCGAATATCGAGGATGTCGAGCATCGGCTCGTTGCCCACCGGGCAGATGTCAATGCACGCGGCGCAGGTCGTACACGCCCACACCGCCGATTCGCTGATCGCAAAGCCCATCAGCGGGTTCGCCGACTGCGCGCCTGCCGCCAATTCGCTCATCTGATCCTTGATCATGAAGCGCTTGTTGATCTCATATGCCGACGGCGACAGTTCCTTGCCGGTCGTGTACGCCGGACACACATCCTGACAGCGGTTGCACATGATGCACGCGAACGCATCCACGAGATGCGTCTTGGTCAGGTCTTCCAGCCGATTCGCGCCAAACTGCTCACGGCTTTCATCCTCGAAATCGATCTTTTCCATCTCGCCGAGCGAGGTACGGCGCGGGCGCGTCAGGAAATTGACCGGTGCGAGCATCAGGTGGAGGTGCTTGGTATACGGGAAATACGGCAGGAACAGCAGAATCCCGCCGAGCGCCACCCACCAGAAGATGTGTTCCATCATCAGCAAGCCGTCTTCGCCTAGCCCGCCCCAGATCGGGGAAATGAGCGTGGCGAACGGACTCATCAGGTCGGCTTCGGTCGCGGCGATGCGCACCGACTGACCGAGGAAGCGCGATCCGACGTGCAGCAGGATGAAGCCCGCCACAATCATCGAGTCGCGGTTGACCACGCCCGCCTTGAGCTTGGGATGCAGCAGCACGTTATCGTGATACTTGAGTTCGCGCTTGTTGGGCAGGAAGAAGCGCCGCACGATGAAATAGCTCACGCCGACCAGCACCGCCACGCTCAACACGTCCCCGAACAGGCGGTACGCATCGCTCAGCAGACCCGCACCTTCCAGAAACCGGAAATTCGGGATGAAGCCTTCCAGCACATCGGCGGCGTTGACGAGGAAGTAGTACGTGAACCCCCACACAACCGCGAGATGAAACAGGCTCGTGATCCGCCGCGTTTTGAGCGTCGTACTCTGCGTGAGGTACACGCCGAGCGCAGTGATCACGCGGCGCGGCAGATTATCCAGATACAATTCGCGCTGACCGCGATTGACGATCAGCGCCATTTCTCTAAACCCATAGTACGCCGCGCCGACGGCGAACAGGGCGAGCAGGATGAAAAGTAGTTGCTCAACGGGATATAACATGTCCCAACCCTTCTCAATAGGGAACTATCTCTTTTTTTCTTATGCAGCCGGAGTTTACCACGCGCACGGGAAAAGGCTAACATTTCGGCGGCGTAAGATTTGGGATATTCCCTCGTTCTAACTCACATTCAGGTTGATTGTAGCGAATGCCCTCGCCCGCTGATAAATGATGAATGTAACTTGGAGCAGTCACACATGGTAATTGATTTTTCGCCGGTTGATCGCGGTGAACTGACCCTCTACGACCTTTCGCGCAGCTTGACCCTTGACGATCTGCGCGCGGCGACCAATGCCAGCCTCGATACCCTCCTCGACATCATCGGGGATGCCGACGACTTCCAACTGACGCATATCCCCTACGATCCCGAAGCGAACGATCCGTATGCCCCGCCGGAACTCCAGCACATCGGCTGGAGCTTGGCGCATCTCGTCGTCCATGTGACCGCCAGCAGCGAGGAAGCCGCCGCTGTCGCCTCGATTCTCGCGCGCGGCATCCCTTACGTGCGTGAGCCGCGTCTGCGCTACGAAACCGAATGGCAAACCGTGACGACGCGCGCGCAGGTCTTGCAGCGCATCGAGGAAAGCCGCCGCATTCGCCTCGCCTACCTCGAGACCTTCCCGGATCAACCGCGCTTGGATGTGTTTCAAGATGTCTCCGAACGCTTTCTGGAACGGTTCGGCAAGATGAACGCTTACA
>JACSRG010000602.1 GCA_014879865.1 Anaerolinea sp. | reverse complement strand
ACGCTGTTGTCGAAGGTCACGCGCACCACTTCGGCGTGTCCCGTGTTGGCGCTGCACACCTGCTCATAGGACGGGTTGTTGACCCATCCGCCCGCATAACCGGAGACCACATCGGTCACGCCGTTCAATTGATCGTAGACAGCCTCGAGGCACCAGAAGCACCCGCCGCCTAACGTTACCACTTCCTGACTCATGTCACCCTCGATTCTCGATACATTACTTAGACGTAACAACATAACGTTATCTAACGGAAAAAATCGGTGAGAAAAAGCTGAGAGGAAAGCAGTTCGCTTTTAGCTTTTAGCTAACCACTAACGGCTAACCGCTCTCCTCGTAGGGAAAGCGTCAGACAGGGCATTTGCATCGTCGTTTATAATGACGGCTGTTTCTATGGCATAAAAGTCTCGCAGGTGATATATGCGTATTCCCGGTTGGTTGTTTATTGTCGGCATCGTCGTGTTCGTCGCGGCGACGGCGCTGTGTTCCGGCGTCTCGTATCTCGGCGCGCGGCAGGCGGCGATTGATCTCGGCGAGAGCGGGATTGACGTGCCGTCGTTCTCGGACTTCCTCAATGCCCAGCCAGCAACGCCGACGACTGCCCCCGCCACACCGACCGTTTTTACCAGCCCAACCCCGACCGATTACGTTTTGCCGACGGTGACGCCGCGCGGCGGCGTGACAGGCGCAACTCAGATGGCGACGCAGAGCAGCGCGCTCACCGAACCGCTGGTGCAGCCAACGGCGACGGTTGATCCGCTGGCAGGCTATAGTTGGTCAGACCCGCGCCGGATCAACATCCTCCTGATGGGCATCGATCAGCGGCGCGGCGAAACCGGGACGTTCCGCACGGACACGATGATCGTCGTCAGCGTCGATCCGGTGCGCAAGACGGTCGGGATGCTGTCGATCCCGCGTGATTTGTGGGTGCAAATCCCCGGCTACCAGCCGAACCGCATCAACACGGCGAATGACATCGGCGACCGTGACGGCTACCCCGGCGGTGGTCCCGCGCTGGCGGCGCGCACGGTCACGGAGAACCTCGGCATTAACGTGGACAAGTACATCCGCATCAACTTCGAGGTCTTCACGCAGGTGGTCGAACTGGTCGCGCCGAACGGCGTCGAAGTCTGCCCGCCGGAAGCCATCGACGACCCGTACTATCCCGACGCTGGCTACGGCTTCCTGCCGATCTACTTCCCGGCAGGCTGCCAGATGCTAGAAGCCCCGCAGCTTTTGCAGTATGCGCGCACGCGGCACGGCAACAGCGACTTTGACCGCGCTGCCCGCCAGCAGGAAGTGATCCGCGCGCTGCGCGATGAGGTCATGACGGTGGGCGGACTCGCCAACTTGATCGTCCACGTACCGCAGTTGTGGACGGAACTGGCGGACAGCTACGTCACCAATTTGACACAAGAGGAAATCTTCGCGCTGGCGTCGCTGGCGCAGGAGATTCCCGGCGAGAATATCCGCTCCGGCGTGATCAACGCGCTGTATACCACCCCGCAGACCAACCCGAACGGCGATCAGGTGTTGATCCTGAACTACAGCGCCTTCCGGGGACTGCTTCAGCAGGTCTTTGGCGAGCAAGAACAGCTTTCGCAGTCGGATTTGCGCGACCGGGCGAACGCGGAAGGCGCAAGCGTGGTCGTTTACAACAACACGACGACGCAGGGCTTGGCGAGTCAAACGCGCGATTGGCTGGTGAGCCGGGGTGTCTCCGTGCTGGAGATCGGCAACATGCCGACGCCTGAAAACAGCCTGACGTACATCCGCGATTACACGGGCAACCCGTACACGGCGCGCTATCTGGCGGCGCTGCTCGGCTTGCCGCCGGAGCGCATCCAGTCGGGCGGCGATGGGCTGACCTCAGCCGATGTGATGGTGGTCGTCGGGACGGACATTCAGCCGCTGCTGACGGGGCAGTGAGACAGACGATCTGGCGTATAATCGGACTATAGCGCGAGAGTGGGAAGGTCGAACGATGGCTGCGGTACGGGCGGTGTATCTGGATGGGACGCTGCGTCTGCTTGACCCCGTCGATTTGAAAGCGGGGCAGATCGTGACGCTGAGGATTGAGACGGCAGAACAGGGCGATTTGGATGATCCTAGTATTGAATGGAACAGTCTGACGACCTCCGAGCAAGATGCGCTTCTACGAGCGGAATTTGGTGCCTCCGTGCG
>JACSRG010000631.1 GCA_014879865.1 Anaerolinea sp. | reverse complement strand
CCCGGTAGAAGCGGTCGAAGATGTGGGGCAGATGTTCCGGCGCAATCCCTTCGCCCGTGTCGCTGATCGTGATGCTGAGCTGGGTATCGGCTTTGCCGACGGCGATGCGAATCGTGCCGCCTTCCGGCGTATGGCGCAGCGCGTTGCTCAAGAGGTTGTTGATCACTTGGGTGATGCGGTGCTGGTCGGCGAGCACGGGCGGCAGCGCTGGCTCGACCTGTACGTCAAAGGTGATGGCTTTACTTTCGGCGACCACGCTGAACGGCGCGGCGATCTCCTCGATGATGCTGCCGAGATCCGTCGATTGGCAGTTCAGGGGCAGTTGTTTGGCTTCCGCCTGCGCGATCTCGTGCAGATCGTTGACGAGGCGGCTGAGCGTGCGCGTTTGCTCGTACAGCCCGGCGATCTCCGTCTTGGTCATCGGGTAGGCGTCGTCGAGGATGGCATAGAGGTTGGCTTGCAGCGCGGTGATCGGCGTGCGCAGTTCGTGGGCGACATCGGCGACTAACCCGCGTCGGAGCTGCTCGGCGTGGTGCAGCTTATCGACCATGCGGTTGAAGGACTGCGCCAGCAGCTTGACTTCAGCCGTGCCGCGTTCTTCCACCCGCCGATCCAGCTTGCCCGCGCCGATGTCATACGTCGCTGCTGCCAATTCATCAAGCGAGGTCGTCATCCACCGGCTGATGAGGATGCCAAATACAAGGCTGAGGATGCTGCCGACGAATGCCAGCAGCACGAGCAAATCGTCAAGGCGCACGAGATCGCGGAAAATCCAGAACGCCCCGCCTGCCGGACGCGGACTTGTAGGTTCGGGGGGCTGCGCGATCACGATAGCGCCAACCGTCACCTCGCCGGATGTGATCGGAATCGCGCGCTCGACCGTGAAATCATCGGGCATGTCGCCGTAGACCTTGCTGCCGCTGCTGTCCTCTAAGATCAGCCCACTGGGGAACATGCGATTCGGCGAGGCGGCTTCTGCGCCGCGAAACAGCGCCGCGATGCCGTCCCAACTGCCTGTGTTCGCGTAATACTCCGCCAAGCGATCCGCCAAACCTTCGAGAATGCGCTCCTGCTCGTCGGCAAACGAGCGTTCGGCGTTGGCGCGAATGATCGTGACGGACAAAATCGCCACCAGTGCGAACGAAATGAAGACCACCGCGCCGAAGGCGAGGCTCAGCCGTACCCATAACTGCCGCATGGTTTACCTGCTTCCGAGCCGGTAGCCGACTCCGTAAATCGTCTGGATGTATTCCGGGTTGCGCGGGTCTTCGCCCAATTTGCGGCGCAGGTTCTTGATGTGCGTGTCGAGCGAACGCTCCATGCCATCGTACTGGTAGTTGAGCGCCGATTCGATCAGTTCGCCGCGTGTGAAGATGTGCTCCGGGCTGCGGATCAGCGCGTGCATCAGGTCAAATTCGATGCGCGTGAGTTCGATTTCCTGCCCGCGTAAGGTCAACTGCCGCCGGGATACGTCCAAGCGCAGTTCGTCGTAGGTCAGTACGCGCTCGACTTCGGCGTCGAGGTCGCCTTTGGCGCGGCGCAGTACCGAGCGCACGCGCGCCACGACTTCACGCGGGTTGTAGGGCTTGGTGATGTAGTCATCCGCGCCGACTTCCAAGCCGACGACCTTATCGGTGTCGTCCACGCGGGCGGTGAGCATGATGATCGGGATCGCCTTGAGCGCGGAATTGGCGCGCAGTTGGCGGGTAATGTCCAGCCCGTTGTGATCGGGCAGCATCAAGTCAAGGAGGATCAGGTCAGGTTGTTCGCTGCGGATAAGCTGCATCCCCGATTCGCCGTCGTAGGCGCTGAGGACGCGGAAACCAGCGTCCGCTAAAAATACGCGGATCGCCCGCACGGTTTCGCGGCTGTCATCCACAATCAGAATACTTTGCGCAGGCATCGTCTCTACTTTTCACTTCGTCGCTGCCCTTGATTGTATAAAACGATTATGGCGAAAGTGTAAAATCTGGCGTGAGGTGCAAGAGTTTACACTTTCCCCAGAATCCCCCCACCGAACCCCCAAAATCGACCGTGACAATCAAGCCGTAGACAAAATGTGGAGGGATTATGCGCGTCCTACTCGCCTTAGGCTTACTTTTGTTGTTGACCATCGCAGTTCCGGCGGGTATCGGGCTGTATTCGGCGGCGCAAGGCAGCGCGACCGAGACGATCAGATCGATCA
>JACSRG010000552.1 GCA_014879865.1 Anaerolinea sp. | reverse complement strand
CTGTTCGCCTGTACACCTGCTGACGCTCCAGCACCCGCCGCCGATCTCCTCGTCACCGATGCGTGGGTGCGCACAACTGCCGCCGACGGCACGAGCGCCGCCTACATGACCATCACCAACGGAACGGGAACGCTGGAGCGGCTGATCCGCGCCAGCGCCGACGCCGCCGATGTAACCATGCTCCATGAGACGGTCATCGAGGGCGGCATCGCGCGCATGGATCATCTGACGGGCATCGACATCGCGCCGGGGCAAAGCATCGCCCTCGAACCCATCGGCTACCATCTCATGCTCATCGGGCTGCGCCATGAACTCGTCGTCGGGGAGCAGGTGTCGATCACGCTGGAATTTGACTCAGGGAAAACAATCACCGTAGACGCCGATGTGCGTCCGCTGGTGGAAGGAGGTAGTTAGGGATGGAGGAACAGCCTAAAGAGGCGCAGCCAGTGCAAGGCAGTCAGCGAGGCGTCTTGCTCGGCATCGTGTTGATCGTCGTACTGCTGATCGGCATCGTCGCGCTGCTCGTCGTGCGCGGGCAGTTGGACGCGATCCGCTACGCGCCAACCGCGACCTTTTCGCCCCTTCAGCTTAACGTCACCACGATTGATCCCGGCGTCGATGTGCAGTCGTTCACGCTGCCGAGCAGCATCGACGGCGCGCCCGTCACGCTTGGCGAGCCGAACGGGTTGTACACCCTGATCTTCTTCGGCTATACCCACTGCCCGGACTTTTGCCCGATTAGCTTGGGCGAAATGGCGCAGGTTAAACGACTGCTCGGCGAGAATGCAGCGGCGCAGGTCGGCTTCGTCTTCATCAGCGTTGACCCGGCGCGCGATACGCCGGAAGTCCTCGCCACGTACTTGAGCAACTTCGATGCGGGTTTCGTCGGCTTGTCCGGCGACGACGAAACGCTTATGGGCGTCGCCTCGGATTACGGGCTGTACTATCTGCGCCGCGAAGACGAGGTGGTGAACGGCGCGTATCCGGTCGATCACTCGACCGCGTCGTATCTGCTGGATCGCAACGGGGATTTACGCGCCGTGTTCAGCTATGAAGCCGACGCCGACACCATCGCCGCGCACATTCAGACGTTGATCGCGCAGGAGGCGGGGTAACTCGCTGCACGTAGGGGCATGATAGATCATGCCCCTGCGCTATCGTTACGCTGGCGTGAAGTAGTGCTGCAAGAAGCGCCCGGTATGACTCTCCGGCACTTGCGCCACATCCTCCGGCGTCCCGGTGGCGATCACATAGCCGCCCGCGTCGCCACCTTCCGGTCCCATGTCGATGATCCAATCCGCCACCTTGATGATGTCGAGGTTGTGTTCGATCACAAGCACAGTGTTGCCGTTATCGACCAGCTTTTGCAGCACCATGATCAAGCGCTTCACGTCGGCGGCATGTAAGCCAGTGGACGGCTCGTCGAGGATGTAGAGCGTCTGCCCGGTCGCCCGCTTCGACAGCTCACGGCTCAACTTAATGCGCTGCGCTTCGCCGCCGCTCAAGGTCGTCGCAGGCTGACCGATGCGAATGTAGCCCAAGCCAACCTCTTCGAGCGTGGCGAGCTTGGTGGCAATCGTGCTGATGTTGGCGAAGAACTCCACGCCCTCGCTGACCGTCATGTTGAGGATGTCGGCGATGCTCTTGCCCTTGTACTTGACCTGTAACGTCTCGCGGTTGTAGCGCGCCCCGTGACACACATCGCACGGCACGTAGACATCCGGCAAGAACTGCATTTCGATTTGCAGCACGCCCTGCCCTTCGCACTTCTCGCAGCGCCCGCCCTTGACGTTGAAACTGTAGCGTCCGGCGGTGTAGCCGCGAATCTTGCTTTCGGGCAGTTCCGCGAACAGCGTTCGGATCAGGTCGAACATCTTGGTGTAGGTCGCCGGATTACTGCGCGGAGTCCGCCCGATGGGGCTTTGATCGATGTTGATGATCTTGTCGATCAGATCAAGCCCGTCGATCCGGTCATGCACGCCCGGTTTCTCGCGGCTGCCGTTGAGCACCTGCGCGATTCGCCTGTACAGCACATCGACCATCAGCGAACTCTTGCCGCTCCCGCTCACCCCGGTGACGCACACCAGCTTGCCGAGCGGGAAATCGACATCCACGCTCTTGAGATTGTTTTCGCGCGCGCCGCGCACAGTGATCAGCTTGCCGTTGCCCGGACGCCGCTTATCCGGCA
>JACSRG010000363.1 GCA_014879865.1 Anaerolinea sp. | reverse complement strand
TCACGGTGGGCATGACACGCAGCCCTCCGACGAGCCGCGCTCACAGGTTACGCAGACGTGCGGGCGCTGCCATACCGACATTTTCGACGATTATTTGCACGACGCGCACATCCTGACGCCGACGGGCGAGAACGACATCCTTACCTGCACCGACTGTCACGGCTTCCACGACATCGGCGCGCCGAACACCGACACGCTGCGCAACCGCTCACCGGGGCTGTGCGTGGAATGCCACGTCGATTCGTACCTCGTGGGCAAGTCCATGCCTACCCCGCACGCCAGCACCGACTCTCAGTCCCTAAGTCCAAACTCGCTATGGGGACGCCATGCACGGCGTCCCCGCCTACGAATTATCCCGCGCTGCACGTCTCTGCGAGATCGAGCCACTCCGACTCGCTGTTCTCGTAGGTCAGTCCGTAGCCGTAGGGGAACAGCGGCGCGTCGCAGCCTTCGGTCGGCAGGTTGGCGAAGTCGAACGGCAGTTGATCGACCGAGCGCATCCACGTGAACGGCAGCGTGCCGGTGAACGGCGTCGCCCCGAACAACACATCCGCCACACCTTGACCTTCCGTCCCCGGCAGCCACGCGGCAGCCACCGCATCCGCGACCTGAAGCTGATCGGTGATGACCAGCGGACGCCCGGAAACGACGATGATGATCAGCTTGTCACTCTGCGCGCGCACACGCTCAATCGTGGTCAGGTCGCCGCGTGTCAGCGCCAAGCGCCCGTTATCGCCTTCAAACTCGGCGTAGGGTTCTTCGCCCACGACGACGATCCCGTAGTCCGCCATCGCGGGATTGCCGCTGGCATCTTGGAAGCTGTCGAAGCGCCCCAGCCGCTCGAAGACTACATGCGTGTTCGCCCCGGCGGTCGCGGTGATCGCCTCAAAAATCGTCGTGCCGGGGGTGATGTCACCCGATGCTCCCTGCCACGAGATCGTCCACCCGCCCGACTGCATCCCGATGTCGTCCGCCGCGTTCCCGGCGACGAAGATCGTCGCGGCGTCTGCCGAAAGCGGCAGCGCGCCCTCATTCTTGAGCAGCACCAGCGATTCGCTGACCGCCTGCCGTGCCAGCGCGCGATGTTCCTCCGAGCCAACCACGTCAAGCGTCGCGCCATCCCCCGTCGGACGGTCGAACAGCCCGACGGCGAACTTCGCCCGCAAAATGCGCCGCACGGCATCGTCGATGCGTTCCAACGAAATATCCCCGTTTTCGACGGCGCGGTTCATCGTGTTGATGAACTGGCGAAACTCGTACGGCACCATGTTCATATCGACACCCGCGTTGATCGACATGACGACCGCCTGATAATAATCCGGCGCGACCAGATCGATCCCCTGCCAGTCGGAAACAACGAAACCCATAAAGCCGAGTTCGCCTTTGAGCACCTCGTTGACCATGTAATCATGCGCGTGCATCGGCACGCCGTTCCAACTGCTGAACGAGACCATGATCGACAGCGCGCCGCTGTTCACTGCTTCGATGTACGGGGGCAGGTACAGTTCGCGCAGTCCCGCCTCGTCGATCTGCGTATCGCCCCGGTCGATGTTGCTCGCGCCAAACGGCGATGTTCCCCACGTCGTGCCGCCGTCGCCGAGGTAGTGCTTGGGCGTCGCCAGCACCATCAGCGGATCGCCTTGCAGCCCACGCTGGTAGGCGATCCCCAACTCGGTGACCAGTGCGGTGTTCTCGCCGAACGATTCGTAGGTGCGTCCCCAGCGCACATCTTGGACGACGGGCAGCGCGGGCGCGTAGTTCCAGTAGATGCCCGTCGCCATCATTTCGGCGGCGGTCGCCGCGCCGATCTGCTCGACCAGTTCGGCGTTGCGCGTCGCACCCAAGCCGATATTGTGCGGGAAGATTGTCGCGCCGATCACGTTATTGTGCCCATGCACCGCGTCGATCCCGTAGATCAACGGAATACCCAAACGCGTATCCAGCGCCGCGTCCTGAAACTCCGTGACCATCTCCAACCAGCCTTCCGGCGTATTCACATTCGGCTCGTCGTTGCCGCCGCTCAGTACGCCGCCGATGAAGTAGTCGAACACCGCCTGCGGATCGAGGCTGTCCTCGGCGACCAGCGTCATCTGCCCGATCTTTTCTTCCAGCGTCATGCGCGCCAGCAGATCGTCGATGCGCGCCTCGATGGGTTGGCTGGCGTCCCGGTAGATGTCCGTCTGCGCAGCAGCCGGGGCGATCAACAGCAGCAGCGCGCCGAGATTCAGGACTAGGACGAGAATTCGTAATTGTGCTTTCACAGGTGAAACCTTTCTTGCAAACGCTCCCAATTTTGCATCAAGGATACTCCTCCACACCCGGTTTCGCTAGGATTTACGCTTGCGTTCACAGTTCAACGGCGGTACAGTCGTGCTCGATCTTCGCTCGAAAAACGAACCTTATTGCCATGATCATTGCACACGACTTAGGCACAACTGGAAACAAAGCCACGCTCTATGACCGGGAGGGTCGGTTGGTGGGCAGCGCGTTCTACGCCTACCCGACCGATTACGCGCAGACCGGTTGGGCGGAGCAAAACCCGGACGATTGGTGGCGCGCGATTTGTGTTTCGACGCGGGCGCTGCTGGAAACCACCCGCACCGCGCCGCACGAGATCGCCTGCATCACTTTCAGCGGGCAGATGATGGGCGCGGTTGCACTCGACGAGCAGGCGCGACCGCTGCGCAGCGCGATCATCTGGGCGGATCAGCGCGCACTTGAGCAAACCAGATGGATCGGCGAACAAGTCTCGTTCGAGGAGATTTACCGCGTCACGGGACACCGCCTCAGCCCGGCGTACTCGCTGGCGAAAATTCTGTGGATACGCGATCACCAACCGGAGATTTACGCGCGGACGCACAAGTTCGTCCATGCGAAAGACGCGCTGGTCGCCCGCCTGACCGGACAGTTCGTCACCGACCCGTCAGATGCTTCCGGCATGAACCTGTACGATCTGGAGCGTGGCGCGTGGTCAGCGCGCATCCTCGACGCGGTGCAGCTCGACGTGAGCAAACTCCCCGACGTGCGCCCCTCGACGGCGGTCGTCGGCGCGGTGCGCAGCGAAATCGCCGACGAGGTCGGCGTGCTGGCGGGGACGCCGGTCGTGATCGGCGGCGGAGATGGCGCGTGTGCCGCTGCCGGAGCGGGTGTCATCAAAGAAGGCGCTGCCTACAACTATGTCGGCTCGTCGTCGTGGATCGCGTTAGCCACGCCCAAGCCGATCTATGACCCGGATTACCGCACGTTCACGTTCGGGCATGTCGTCCCGAATATGGTCATGCCGACCGGAACGATGCAGGCAGCAGGCGCGTCGTACCAGTGGACGCGCGATCAACTGGGGGCGTTGGAAAAAGAAACCGCCGAACGCCTCGGCATCAGCCCGTATGAGCTGATGAATCTGCAAATCGACCGCGTACCTCCCGGCGCGGACGGATTGATCTACCTGCCCTATTTGCTTGGCGAACGCAGCCCGCGCTGGAATCCGCACGCACGCGGCGCGTTCGTCGGGTTGACCATCCGCCATACCCGCGCGCACCTGTTCCGCGCCGTGCTCGAAGGCGTCACGCTGAATCTGCGCGTGATCCTCGACGCGTTCCGGGCGCAGGGCACGCAGATCGACGCCATGCGCGTGATCGGCGGCGGGGCACGCGGGCGCGTGTGGACGCAGATCATGGCGGATGTCTATGGCATCCCCGTGCAGCGTCTCGCCATCCTCGAAGAAGCTACGTCGATGGGCGCGGCGCTGGTCGGCGGCGTGGGCGTCGGCGTATACCGCGACTTCTCGATGATCGAGACAATGAACGCGGTCGCCGAGAGTGTTCAGCCGAACCCCGCCAACCGCGCAGTCTACGACAAGCTGTACCCGATTTTTAATCAAGTGTACGATGCACTCGTACCCGCCTACGCCGCGCTTGCCGGGTTGTAGGTTCAAAAGGAGTCAACAATGCTGGAATTGTGGATTGAGGGAACACCGGATCAGGTCGTCGAAGTGGCGAACGAGGGATTAGCCGCCGCTATCGCCACCAACCCCGGCATTATGGCGCGCTGGACGGCGGGCGGGCAGTCGATGGAAAGCCTGATCGCCTACGTCTGCGAGCGCGTGAACGTTCCCGTGTACGTGCAGCTTCACGGTCCAACCGTCGCGGACTATTTGCGCGAAATGGACGCGCTGCGCCGGATTTCGGACAAAATTCACCCGAAGCTGGTGGCGACACGGGCAGGACTTGCCGCCACCAAGCAGATCGCCGCAAGCGGATTAAAGCCGCTGGTGACGACGATCTCCACGCTCAACCAAGCGTTTCTGTCGGCTGCCGCCGACGCCGCCTACATCGCGCCGTATGTCGGGCGGATTCAAGATGCGGGCGTCGATGCTTACGCCTTGATCGCGGACATCACGCGGATGTACGCCCAGAATGGCATCAGCACGCAGATCGCCGCCGCCAGCATCCGCACGCCGGAACAGGCGGAAGCCGTGCTGCGCGCCGGAGCGCCCATCGCCGTCATGCAGTACGAGGTCTACCAACGCCTGCTCGACTCGAACATGACGCAGAATTGGATCGACGCGTTCGAGGCGAACTGGACGCAGATTCAGGCGCAAACCGGCGTCACCAATCCACCTCACACGGCTCACCCGTGAACTGCTTGCTCGTCGCGGTGTACTGCATGATCTCCAGCGAGACGCCGCTCGGATCGGTCATCCACGCCTGCCACGAGCGATCACACCCCTGCTTCTTATCGGTGATCTGCCCGCCGCGCGAACGCACGGTGGCGATCACCGCGTCGATGTCCGCGACTTCGAGACACAGATGCTTGATGATCGGGCGGTCGAGGTTGGCGGCGGCTTCCTGAACGAAAACCTCGATGAACGTGCGATTGCCCGCCTCGGCGTAAAACCCATAGGGCTGACCGTTCTTGACGAACTCGAAGCCCTTCTTCATGCCGAGCAGCCCGCAGTAGAACTGTTCGGATGCCGCCAGATCGTTCGCCCCGATGCAGATATGCGCCAGTTGTGTAAACATGCTGCGTGATTCCTTCCGCTTACAAATCCGCGATCAATTCTAAGGGCATGATGCCCGCGCCAACGACGCCGGGTCCCGTATGGACGCCGAGCACGGGCGAAATGCGGATCATATCCGAACGCCCTACATTGAGTTCGCCGTGCAGCATCTGACTCAGTTCTTCGGCTTTGTCCGCCATCTGCCCGTGAATCACCGTCGCCCACACCGGCTTATCGCCGTAAACCGACTTCAAATATGTCGAAATCGACTTGAGCGCCTGCGACATCGTGCGCGCTCTGCCGACCGTCGAGTATTTGCCGTCGTTCGTATCGACGTGGATCACCGGCTTGATGTGCAGCAGCGACCCGGCGAGTGCCTGCACGCGCCCGATACGCCCGCCCCGCGCCAGATAGTCGAGCGTTTCGAGCGTGAAGATCGCCTCACTGGCGCGGCGAATCTGCTCCAAGCGCTCGGCGATCCGCTCTTTCGACCAGCCCGCTTTGAGCGCCATCGCCGCCGCCAGCACTTGGAAGCGCTGCGCCGGGGACAGCGTGAAGGTATCGACCACCGTCACATTCTGGGGCGATTGCCCTGCCGCCAGCTTTGCGACGTTGTATGTCCCGCTCAAGCCGGATGAAATGTGAATCGACAGAATGTCTTTATCGGAATAGGACTCACTCGCGTAGACATCGAGAAAGGTCGCCGGTGAGGGCTGCGAGGTAGACGGCGCGTTGGGAGCCATCCGTTTGAGCCGGTCATAGAAGTCGTCGGCACTGATCGCGCTGGCTAATACTTCACCTTCTGGGAATTGAATGCTCAACGGGATAACTTGTATCCCCCACGCTTTGATTTCTTCAAGAGTGAGATCGGCGGCACTATCAGTAACGATGCGCATTGCGTTTTTGTATCCTCTACTTGGAAATGATCGGATAAGTATACCGGTAGAGGACTGCGACTCCAAAGGATGGCATTTGCGACTCAGCTAGAGCCGGTAACCGCCCGCTCGATCAACGCCTGCGTGACGTTCCACAACCGATCCTGTCTTGCGGTATCGGCGCGATAGGCGTTCGGGCGTATCGGCTTGAGATTGCGGCTGACCATCCCGCTGGGACGGTCACTGCGCACCAGCGCGGTGATGTCTTCCGCCGCGTCGTCGGGAGTTGTCGCCATCAACCGACCGAACGTGCCCGTCATCAGGTTGAACCACCATGGCATTTCTGCAAACAGCGCCGTCTTGACGTAAAAGGGACCATACGCATAAAAGCGCAGTGCGGGATACGTTCGTATGAAACGCAGCAGCGCCAGATCGTTGGCGACCGACTCGTGCATGAGCGCATACACGCCGTTGTACCACTTCTCGCCATTCAAGTTTTCGAAATCCAGCCGGAGCGGCAGCGTACCACCTGCCGACACATTGATGATGCGGCTGTCCGGCGTCAGCCGATCCAGCAGCAGTTCGGTCAAATGGACGCGGGCGACATACTGCACCGCGAAGACAGTTTCCAAGCCTTCGGCGGTCAGTGTCCGGCGTGGACGCATCACCCCGGCGCAGTGCAGCAGCACGTCGATCCGCTCGAAGCGGCTGCGGATCGTTTCCGCCAGCGCTTGGACGCCGCGCATCAGCGACAAATCCGCCTGTACGTACTCGATACAGCCGGGGAGGAACTCGCTGTCGCCGGGGGATTCAGGCAGCGGTTCCCCCTGAAGCGCGGTGATCGCCGCCTGACCTTTCGCGGCGCTCCGTCCGACGATCAGCACATATGCCCCGAGCCGCGCTAAACGCAGCGCCGCCGCCCGTCCGATTCCATCCGTCCCACCCGTGATGAGCGCGACTTTTCCGGCAAAGGGTGTTGTCGGCTGCGTCATGAGCTTGGCTTCTCCGACTCGGTGAATTTGGGCGGACGATTGAGCGTCGGCGATTCGCTTTCACCTTCCGAAAACGACCATTCTACCGTTTCGAGCGTGGGATCGGTGCGCTTGAGCAGAGCAATGGCTTCGGCGGGGGTTGTCACCGTGCGCGTACGCACCTTGACGAACTGTCCCGCGAACGATGCCAGCATCTTGTTCAGCGCGTGGTTGTTGATATCGACCTGCATGCCCAATTCGTTGAACATGGAAATGGACTTCAGGAGTTCTTGAAACGCTTTGAGGGAAAGCTCGACTTTATCCAGCATGAGGCTGTTGCTGATGTGATAAACCGGCTTTTGACCTTTGCGAATCTCGGAGCGAATTTCGTCGATATAGCGCTCCAATTCGGGGCGGGTGACGGTTCCGATCATGGTGGTGAGGATCACCCGCTGCGGCACAACCCAACGAATCTGATAGGGCATAATAGCAAATCCTTAAGACAACGTGATCGCGCAGGCACATTTAGAGTATATGAAGATTTCCAAACGCCTAACCTTGAGGATCGCCGCCATCGGCTATAATAGGCGGCACTATGCTCAAACGAAACATGATCGCCAACATCATCGGGAGCGTGTGGGGGTTCGCGCTGAGTTTGCTGGCGATCCCCCTGCAAATCCGGCTGCTCGGCGCGGAAGCCTACGGTCTAATCGGCTTCATCGCCGTGCTGCAGCTTCTGCTCGTCGTGTGGGATTTCGGCTTGACCTCGATTGTGATCCGCGAAGTCGCCGCCGACCGCGAAGCGGGGCGCGCCGTTGCGCGGACGGGCGCAGCCATCTACTGGATCGTCGCGCTGAGCGTCGGCGTGGTCGTCTTTGCCGCATCCCACTGGATCGCGTCCAACTGGCTGACCGTCGAGACGCTCGCGCCGGACTACACCGCCGGGGCGATCCGTATCATCGCCGTATATCTCACCTTCACATGGGTGATCAGTCACTACGCCAACATCCTGTTCGGGCTAAACCGCCTCGACGTTGCCAACGGCTTGCGCATTTTCCTGTCGTCGGGCGCGCAGATCGGCGGGATCGGCGTGCTGCTCGTCCGCGCTGATCTGCATCTGCTGCTGTGGTGGCTGGCGGCGTGGGCGGTGATCGGCGTGATCGCGCATGTGGTCGCGCTGCGCCGCCTGTTCCCTGAATTGAGTCCCCTGCCCGCGCTGTCGCTCCCGGTGATCCGGCGCATCTGGAAAGCTTCGTTCGATATGAACGTCGTCACCACCGCCACGACGATTTACACGCAGGCGGACAAGGTGTTGATCAGCGCGCTCTTGCCCTTAAGCGCGCTCGGCTACTACAACATCGCCTACAAGCTGACGCTCGGCATCGCCATGATCCCGACGGCGGTCTCGTCGAGCACGCTGCCGACCCTGACAGGCTTGGCGGCAAACGGTCAGCCCGCCGAATTGCGTGCGCAGTACAACCGCGCGGCGCAGCTCGTCATGTACCTGATCGCGGGCGCGACCTTCGGGCTGGTCTTCTTCGGGCGCGATGTGATCGCGCTGTGGACGACCGCCGCCACCGCCGAAAACGCTTACCGGGTCTTAGGGCTGCTGGTGATCAGCAATTTGCTCAACGCGGCGACCATCGTCAGCTACATGACGCTGCTGGCGGCGGGCAAAACGCGCCGCCTCGCGTGGATTTATCTCGGTGGACTTCCCATCTACCTCGGCGCGCTGATCCTGCTCACGTCGTCCGCCGGGTTGGAAGGCGCAGCGCTGGCGTTCGGCGTGTACAGCCTGTATCTGCTGCTGACGCTGCTGCCCTCGACGCAGCGCGCGATCAATGGGGAAAGCGCCATCGCGTGGATTAACCGGATCGTCACGCCGTTCACCTTGCTCGGCGCGGCGATCTTCGCGCTCTGCCGCCTGCTGATCGACGCGGCGGGCATGGGCGAGAGTCTGCTTGTGTGGGTTGCAGCGGGGATTGGCGGGATAGCTTACATGGCAATCGGTTTCTGGTTTCTCTACCCTACCACGCAGATCAGTGTGCTTGGTCTGGTGCGCAGCGTGATCGGGCGGGCGCGAAAGGTGTCGCTATGACGTGTCCCCACTTGAGATACCCCCTTCCCAACCTTCCCCCGAATTCGAGGGAAGGCGCAAACACAAGTCTGCTTGCGCCCCTCCCGTCCAAGCGGAGCTTGGCATTCGGGGAGGGGAGACTGCGGCTCTCTTGCCATGCAGACTTGTTTCCAAAGAGGCGCGTCTGCTTGCACCCTCCCCCGAATTCGGTGGAGGGCGGGGAGGGGGTTACCGAATGATTTGCCCTCACTGCGGACAAAATGCGCGCGTCTTTTTGCGTGTCACGACGAAAGAGGTCAAACCGGAAGGCGAAACCTTCCTTTACCACGCTTGCCCGAACTGCGGCTTGATCTTCCTGCGCCCGATTCCGGCGAACCTGAGCGACTACTACGCGGACGACTACTACGCCTACCAGACGCCGACGGGCGTCGAACAGTTGGCGGACATGCTGCCGTATCAGGAAAACGCCAAGCTGGAACTCGTGCAGGGTTACAAAGCCAACGGTCGGCTGTTGGACGTCGGCGCGGGTTATGGCGGTTTCGTCTACCGGGCGAAAAACGCGGGCTATGACGGTTCTGCCATCGAGATGAGTCCGCGCTGCTGCGCCTTCCTGCGCGATCACGTCGGCGTGACGACCTATCCGAGCAGCGACCCGGCGGCGACGCTGGCAACTTTGGGCAGCTACGACGTGATCACACTGTGGCACGTAATCGAACATCTCGCCGACCCGTTCGCCATGATCGACGCCATCGCCGATCACCTTGCGCCCGGCGGGATCATGGTCATCGGCGCGCCCAACCCGGACTCATTCCAGTTTCACCTGTTCAAGACGCGCTGGCAAGCGCTCGAAGCCCCGCGCCATGTGCAGTTCATCCCCGGCAGGCTCATCGCCGCACGGGCAGAGTCGCACGGGTTGGTGACGCGCTTGGTCACGTCGTATGACGCGATGTCCGTGCGCGCCGACTACACCTACTGGTATGAGCACTTCACAGCGCCATTCGCCAACCCGACCTTGAAGCGCATCGGGCGGATCGTGGGCGGCGGACTGCGCAAGATCGCCAAGCCGTTCGAACAGCGCGGCGAACGGGGCAGTTACATCACCGTGATCTGCCAGAAGCCCGCCATTTGACGAACTCATGCCGCACATCATAGTAGATGAGCTTGGCGCGCATCGGCACGATTCCGCGCAGCACCCGCCGCACCCGCGCCACCAGCGGATTATCTTTCCCTTTGAGTCCCTGAAACCACCACTCCAGCGCGGCGATCTCCGCCTGCTTTTCGGCTGTGATCGGCGGGCGGGTGGGCAGCACGGCGAGGTCTTGCATCCACGCATCGAGCACACGATCTTCGGCGTAGCGATCTTTGGCGTATGCCCGCGCCCGCTGACGAATGCCTTCCAGCAGCGCGCGATCCGCCATCAGGCGTTCAATCGCCGCCAGCCACGTCCCCGGCTGCCCGCTGACCAGCAAGCCCGTCTCGCCGTCGATCACGCCGTTGCGGTTGAACAGCGGCACATCGGCGTAAATGCCCGCCGCGCCCGCCGCCGCGTAATCGCGGAACTTGATATTCGTCTTGCAGTTATGGAACTCGTCGTCCAGCATGGGCGCGAGTCCGATAGCGTAGCCGAAATGCGTGAACTTGCGGAAAAACGACGGGTAATCGTTGTCGAACGGGTGACAGATCACCGAGGGGTGACCGCACAACTCCGGCGGATTGAAGCCGAGGAAATGCAGGCGTACGCGCTCGCCGTGCCGCGCCAGCAGCGTTTCGAGATCGGCGCGCATCTGCTGGAACAGCTTGAGCCCGGTTTCGCGCTGTGCCGCGTAGACGATATGCGTGATCTCCGGGTCAAGCGCGGGCAGTTCCGGCGGGGCAAGCGACCAATCGACTGCCGCCCAGCGCAGCGCGACATGCGGATTGTACACCCGCACGATGTCCGCCAGCGCGGGCGCGTGGACGCGGATCAGGTTGACATGGCGCAGAATCCACTCGTAATGAGCCTTGCGCGCCGGATGCGTGTGATAGTAGTACGACTCGCTCCCCTTCGGCGCGGCGAGAACGTTGTCGTCCAAATCGTCGATCAGCGGGATGCCGAGTTCAAGCGCGAGGTCGATGATCGGCTTGTAGATCGGCTCGGTGTTGCGGCACAGCACAAGGACATCAGCGGCGGCGACATCGGCGGGCGAGGTCTCCTGCTCCAAGCGGATCACCGCATCGATCCGTCCCTGTTCGCCGAGCAGCTTGATCGGCGTCATGACGTTGATGACCGTCGAAGGGGAAATCCCCGGCATGACCGCGAGTACTCGCATTGTCCCTTCCGTTTCGTATAATTGTGTCTGTAACAACACACGATTGCCCTCTTAACAACAGCAACGATGACGAGTCTGCTTGCGCCCTCCACCGAATTCGGGAGAGGGTTGGGGAGGGGGTCTAAACTCAGCGTATCTTAGGCAAACAGATCGAGCATGTCAATTAACTTTTCGGTGATCATCCCCACGCGGGACGGCGAGCGCTACCTCGGCGCGACGCTGGACAGCGTGCTGGCGCAAACCTACCCGCACTTTCGCGTCTTCGTCCTCGAAAGCGGCTCGACGGATCGCACGGTCGAAATCGTCAAAGCATACGACGATCCGCGCGTGATCCTGCTGTCGCATCCCGAACCGCTCGGCATGATCGAGAACTGGCGGCGGATTCTGACGCTTGATCTGGACGACTACCTGACCATCCTCGGACATGACGATCTGCTCTACCCCGACTTTCTGGCGGAAATCGCCCGCTTGATCGCCGCCGAACCCGCCGCCACGCTCTACCAGACGCAGATCGACTACATCGACGGGGAGGGCAAACCGGTCAATCGCGCCGTGACCATCCCCTATGCCAAACCCGTCGCCCGCAAGGAAACCGCCGACGAGTTCATGCGCGCCGTCGTCACCGAAGTCGAAGCGGTTTGCGCGACGGGCTACGTCATGCGCGCCGCCGACTATCGTGCTATCGGCGGAATCCCCGAATATCCCAACTTTCTCTACGCGGATGTCGAGGCTTGGTATAAACTGGCGATATTGGGTTATAAGGCAGCAGGAGTACATGAGCTTGCCGCGTTCCGGCTGCACGGGGCGAACACGCACCGCGTTTCTGATCTGGTGGTGTATTTCGACGCCTGCGCCCGCTACCTCGATTTCTGCCTGACGACGGGCTACTTTCGGGAACTCGGCGGCGCGGCGGCAGTCGCCTACGTCAACGAGCTGTTCTGGCGCAGTCACCGCAACGCACTGCTGACGCTCGTGCTGGACGGCACACGCGATCAGTGGGCGGCGTACAATTCGCAGATTCCCCGCCTCAAGGAGCGCGCGGCGAAGGACGGTCGGCTGAAACTGTACGACGTGTCGTCACGGCTGCATCAGGCGCTCGCCCGCGTGCCAATCCGCGCGCTGCGCGTGGGGCTGCTGTCACTCTACCGGAGAGCAAAGAAAGTTGAAAGTGCAGGACACCTGCTTTTACTTTTGACTTTCAACTTTTAACTCATAAGGAAAAGGCGCAACTTGAGCAACTCCTCAACGGACTTCTCCATCGTCATCCCCACGCGCAACGGCGCGGCGACCCTCGCCAAGACGATCCAGAGCGCGCTGGCGCAAACCTACCCGCGCTTCGAGGTGGTTATACTCGAAAGCGGCTCGACGGATACGACGCTGGACATCATCCGGGGGTTCGATGATCCGCGTTTGCGCCTCCTATCCGCGCCGG
>JACSRG010000316.1 GCA_014879865.1 Anaerolinea sp. | reverse complement strand
CCGCCAGTTTGAGTGCTCCGGTCGCCCGTGATAGGTCGTTCGCCTCTCCTTGCAGCAGCACCACGTCATTCGCCTGTAGGCACGTCTCCGGCGTCGGAACGCGAAAATTGCTGTCTGTACCATTGCGATTCAAGATCGACAGAATGGCGTTTGAAGTGCCCGACGTTCGATAAATCGTTACCACATTCAGGTCAAATTCGCTGCGTAACCCGCTCGCGCCGATGGACTTGCCGATCAGCGGCGAATCGTCCTGTACGCGAACGCGATACAAATTCCCCGGTAATTCGTAGATGCGGAACAGTTCTTGCGGCGTGATGACGGTTTGCACCCCGCCCTCCGCTTTACGATCCGGCAGCCAGCGTCTGCCAATCAGCGCCATGTAGACGACACCGACGCCCAGCACGATCAGACCAATCGGCGTGAAGCTGAAGAAGTCGAAGGCGGGTAGTCCTGCTTTGGAGAGGGCTTCGGATACCAGCAAGTTGGGCGGCGTGCCGATGATCGTCAGCCCTCCGCCGAGCAGCGCGCTGTATGCCATCGGGATCAGCAGCTTGGACGGGTTAATACGCAGACTGCGCGACAGGCTGACGACTGCGGGCAGCATCAGGGCGACCACGCCGGTCGAACTGATGAAAGCGGACATCAACGCAATCGACACCATCAAGATCACGATGAGGCGTACCTGACTGCCCCCGGCAATCTGCAAAATCCGCGCCGCGATCATGCTCGCCAGCCCGGTTTGGAAGACAGCGCCGCCGACGATGAACAGCGCGGCGATGCTGATGACCGCTTTGTTCGAGAACCCCGCCAATCCCTCCTCAACCGTCAGAATTCCGGTTAGCATCAGCGCGACCATCACCCCAAGCGCGACCAGATCAAGTCGAATCAACTCGGTAATGAACAGCAGCAGCGCGACCAAGAGGATCGCCAGCGTTACCCACATCTCCAGCGTCATTAATTCATACCTCGTTTCTGACGTCCGAGCTGCGATTATACGGAGGTATAAACCGAATCTCTACGTGACAAATAACACGGAAAGAGCGCTACATATATATAGTTTTCTACTTTCGGGATATAATAGAAATGTCTGCCCAATCGGCGGCTGACTTTGGGACAGTCATCTCCGGTTCGAGCAAGACGCTGATCCGTGCGCCGATCAAGGAGAAGGCAGCATGATTCTGATCATTGGTGCGAGCAGTACTGTCGGGAAAGCGATTATTCCGCTGCTGCTTGAGGCAGGTCACACCCTCCGTCTTTCCAGTCGAGACCCGGGCAAGCTCAAAACCTACCAAACGGCGGGCGTGGGCATTGTCCAAGCCGATCTGCTGGAAAAAGCTTCCATCGAGCGGGCATGTCAAGGCGTGGATCAAGTCCTGATGTGTTCCCACAGCATTATCGGTCGGGGGAAAAATGCGTCCAAGTTCGTTGACCTCGACGGCGGTCGCCTGCTGATCGACGTTGCGCGCAAACAGGGCGTGTCCCATTTCGTCTATCTTTCGGCGCTTGGTGCCAGCACCAGCCATTCCAGCACGTTCTTCCGGCACAAGGCGCAGGTCGAAGCCTATCTCAAGCAGAGCGGGCTGTCGTACACGATCCTGCGTCCTTCCGCGTTTTTCTTGCCGCACACCGTCCTTCACTCGCAGGCATTTTCGCAGCCGCAGTTGGCGCTGCAAGAGTTTCTTGCGGGAAGCAAAGCAACCTTCTTTGGACGCGGGGAAACGCCACACAATTATGTGGCGAATGAGGATGTCGCCCGCTTTGCGTTCATCGCGCTGACTGATCCGCAAGCAGTTAACCAGACAATTGAGATCGGCGGGCTGGAAAACCTGACCGTGCGGGAAGTCGCCGAGATTTACTCGCGGGCAACGGGCATCCCTAAGACGCTCAATGCGATGCCGCTCCTCATACCGGGCTTGATGCATCTGGCGCTGAAACCGTTCCATCCGGGGCTGAGCGACGCGATGGGAATCGCCGTCGAGAACGACCGCGTGCCGTCGCCTTTCGACATGACGGCGACTTTGAAACAGTATCCGGTCGCCCTGACGCGGCTCGAGGATTGGGTTTACGCCCAAATGAGGGAAAGACAACCTGTAGTCTAGGGTCTGTCTGCAAACTCATTGTAACCCTCATCCCCCGTCCCCTTCTCCCTCAGGGCGAAGGGGTGAAGTCCCTCTCCCTGAGGGAGAGGGATT
>JACSRG010000926.1 GCA_014879865.1 Anaerolinea sp. | reverse complement strand
CCGGAGCAAAAAGAAAAGGAAACACGCGTGATTGTCAAGATAACGCCGCTCAAGATTGCACTGGACGCGGTTTTCAAATGAGTCAACCAGTCAATGAGTGATAAAGTGGGATGAAGCGAACCCAAGTGAGCCAGCGTGAGAAGAGGAAGCGTAACACACTCACTGCGGACGCTATTTAGAGCACTTACATCGGATCTAGCACTCCGAGCTTGGCGAGGCTGCTGTGCAGCTCAAAACGTGAGCGCGGTATTGATTACCGCGCTCACATATTCAAAGTGGTGGCGACAAGATTTGAATGCTGCGCGATGACCAAGGGGATGTGGGCTCCATCTAACCGCCACCTTGTCTGTTGTTCCTGACCCTCATTCAGATCGCTGCGTAAGGTTCCCGCCGAAGCACAAGATGGATGCAGCTGTTGACCCGCTACACCCATTTGATGCTCTGTCACCGCAAGACGGCACAATGGCGCGGTCGTCTTCTGAAGACTATTCAATGCATTGAAAAGCACCTCCTCAGTTCGACGCCGCTGCGTTTGCATGCACCCCTTGACATGAAAATAAAATAGTGCTATAGTAACACTCAATAATACAAGCCTCAGGTAAGACGACTTTCGCCCTAAGAAGCGAAAGACAGCGAGACGCAGTGCTGCGGAACACCGGCAGCGCACTGCGTCTTTTTTTGTTGTCCAAAACCAAGGCTCAGAAAGGAACTTCATGCAGAACTGGAATCGTAACCGAACGCAGGTAACCCGGACGTGGCTCATCATGGCGCTGGTCGTAGGCGGCTTGCTGCTCGCCGCTTGTGCCCCTTCCGCCACGCCCGTCGCGCAACCTAACGGCGGGAGTCCCAAGCCGACCCACACGGCGGCCTTTGCGGCCGCCACTGAACCGGCGCAGGCCGCTGAGCAGTTCATGCGCACCTTCTACACCGCCGATTATCACGATCGCGATCAATGGCTAGCCAGGCTGATGCCATTGGCCTCAGAAGATGGCTATAGCATCTTGAAAAGCATGGTCGCACCGGCGCTGTGGCCTGATCTTGAACAGGCGCAGACCGTCGTTAAGGCGGAACAAGTGACTGTCACCGATCGTGGCCTGAAAGCTGAGGGTGTCTCGAAGATGATGGGCAACACGCCGTGGCAGATTCGCGCGGTAACGGTCGCCCTTGCGCCCGAAACGCAGTGGCCGGGCCTGACCGATCACATCCATGCCACCAATGTGCTGCTCAGCCAGGAAACCGGCGTGTGGAAGTTCGTCATGCTGCTGTCCGATGAGCAAGCCAAGCAGTTTCAAACGAAAGGGGCCAAGTGATGCGCCGCTCAATCTTCCTGCTCATCTCCCTGCTGGCGCTCCTGGCCCCGCCCGTTTTTGCCCAGGAGGGGTTGCCACCCTGGGCGACGGTCGATAACAACGGGCAGATCACGTTCAATCCCAATGGCCTGACGCCCACCGGCGCGATCATGGTGCCGCCCCCGCCGGGCTACGCCAGTGTGCAGATCGATGTGGGTAACGGTCAGACGTTTTGCCTGGGCTGCCTCACCTTCAATACTTACGCTGCTTCCGATGGCAGCGCGGTGATCGTGCCGACCAACTATGCAGCCGTCGTGATGGCCGATGCCCGCTATAACCCCTTTAACCAACCCGTTGAGTCGTACATGGGCAATACGCTGCTGTCGTGGTTCGCGCAGAGCGGCAACTTTGATCCGGTGGTATCCGCGCCCGAAGCCCAGCACGACGCGCAAGTGATCCGCGACATGCTGACCAGCGGACAGCTCGATCCGTTGTTCCTCGCGCGCATGAACGCCGAGATGAACAATCCGAACAGTCCGCTGTTTCAAAACGATCTCTTCCTGGGAGCCGGCCTGTTCACTTTCCGCTGCCATCCAGTGACGGGCACCTGCCGGAATGGCACGCTGGGAGACAACAACAGCACCCCACCTCCGCCGAATGGCACACCGGGTCCGCAGCCTACACCGGGACCCACGGATACCCCTGACGACGAAGACTGTCCGCTGAACCTGCGTGTGTCGCAACAGCCACCGACGCTCAACGCGGGCAAACTCGGCCCCGAGCATCCCGTCGTCGTGGGACAAGACCCTACGAAGCGCGGTGTGGATGTTTCAGCCAGCATCGTGATTCATCCGGTGATCGTGAAGTATGACGTGCCGAAGTATGAGCATGAATGCCAGTACGTCGGCGGG
>JACSRG010000525.1 GCA_014879865.1 Anaerolinea sp. | reverse complement strand
ATCCCTCTCCCTCAGGGAGAAGGGGACGGGGGATGAGGGCTACAATGAGTTTGCAGACACATCCTAGTTTCTCCGCGTTCTCTGCGGTTGGTTCGTTTTAGTGACCGTTGGCTTTCGCCGACGCGATTTCGGCAGTCTTGTGTTTCTCCATCTGCCGCGTCGGGATGACGTAGACCGGGCAGACGCCGACCGACAGCACTTTCGTTGTGACGCTGCCGAACAGCCACCGGCTAAAACCGGAGCGTCCGTGCGTGGACATGCAGATCGCATCGACGTGGCATTTCTCCGCCGTCTTGACGATCATCTCCGCCGGTTCGCCTACCTCCGCGTAAACCGAGGTCAGTACCCCGTACTGCTTGCTTATCCGCTCGGCGACCCCCGCCAAGTATTCCTTCGCGCGCGGAATCGCGTCGTTGAGTGTCTTGTCGTAGCTCTGCGTCATCGCCGTCGTCATCGGGTAGAAGTCGTAGATTGGATACTCCGGTGTTTGCAGCACCGTGAGTAGGATGACCTTGCCCTCTGTCTTAACAATTTTGACTGCGTGTTCGAGAGCAGACTCGGCAAGCGCAGACCCATCTAAAGGCACTAATACGGTGTTGATCATAATCCCACCTCACTTCTAATCTTGTTTGCCCCATCATCCCCTAAACGGAACGCCAAACCGTAGTGTCATATATCGCTTGTGGCAGACGATATATGACACTATTGCCCACTATGGTTCAGGGTTAGGCTATTTGGGGTCTAGAAATGAGTAGGGGTCAAGGCAGCAGCACATGCAGCGTAGAATGTGTTCAATCACCGCCGAAGAAGCGGCGGCTAAAATCAAATCGGGACAGCGGGTCTTTATCACGGGGAACTGCTCCACGCCGATCCCGTTTCTAGAGGCGCTGGTCGCCCGGTACGAAGAGCTTGACAATGTTGAACTGGTACAGGTGTTGAGCATCGGGATGAAAGAATTCATCACGCCCGATATGGCGGATCATATTCGCGCCAACAACCTGTTCATCAGCGACCATATGCGCAGTTCGGTCAATTGTGGGACTTCCGACTTTACGCCGGTGTTCCTCTCGGAGATTCCGTCGCTGTTCACCAACGGCTACCTGACGCCGGATGTCGCCGTGATCCACGTCAGCCCACCGGACGAACATGGTTACTGCTCGTATGGCGTCGAAGTCGGCGTGACCAAGAGCGCCGCCGAAGCCGCCAAGATGGTGATCGCGCTGATCAATCCACACATGCCGCGCACGCTTGGCGACAGTTTCATCCACTTGAACCAGATCGACTTTTGTATTCCGGTCGATTATCCGCTGCCGCAGGTGCATCCGCACCCCGCGTCGGATATTCAAGATCAGATCGCGGCACACATCGCGCAGATTATCCCCGATGGGGCGACACTCCAAACCGGGATCGGCGGCATCCCCGATGCCGTGCTGCGCCGCCTGACCGATCACCAGCATCTCGGCATTCACACCGAATTGTTCTCCGACGGCGTGATGCACATGATCGAAGCGGGCGTGATCACCTGTAAGCGAAAGACGCTGCACACGGGTAAGGTCGTCGCCGGGTTCGTCATCGGCACGCAGGCGCTGTTCGACTATGTGAACGACAACCCGATCATCGAACTGCATCCGACCGAATACGTGAATGATCCGTTCATCATCTCGCAGAATGACAAGATGGTGTCGATCAATTCGGCGTTGGAAGTCGATTTGACGGGGCAGGTGTGCGCCGACAGCATCGGCACGAAGTTCTATTCCGGGGTTGGTGGTCAGGTTGACTTTGTGCGCGGTGCGTGCCGGAGCAAGGGCGGCATGTCAATTATCGCGCTGCCGAGCACAACCAAGAACGATACGGTCAGCCGCATTGTGCCGACGCTGAAGGTCGGCGCGGGCGTGACCACCACGCGCAATGATGTGCATTATGTGGCGACCGAATATGGCGTCGCGCTGTTGTTCGGCAAGACGATTGCGCAGCGCGTGCAGGAGTTGATCAACATCGCGCATCCCAAGTTCCGCGAGGAACTGGCGGCATTCGCCCGTGAGCAGTATCACATCGGCAAGGTGTACGCCTTCGCGTAAAAAACAGGACTGAGGGAAAAGGACTGAGAAAGAACTTCCGTCGCCGAGGGTTGAAACTAGGGTCTGTCTGCAAACTGCCCTCACCCTAAATCCCTCTCCCTCAGGGAGAGGGACTTCACCCCTT
>JACSRG010000477.1 GCA_014879865.1 Anaerolinea sp. | reverse complement strand
CTCTGCGGTTAAGGATTTCTTCATGGCACAAGCGGCATTGACAGGGGCGGAAGCGCGGCGGGCAGCGCGTAACGCGGGCGCAATCGCAGCAGCGCGTGTGATCAGCAGCGGCGTACTGTTCATCTGGCAGTTGATTTTGGGGCGCACACTCGGCGTAGCGGAGTTCGGCATCTATGGCGCGGTCAACGCCCTGTTCAGCATCGGCGCGACCGTGACCTCGTTCAGCCTGTCGCTGATCATCATCCGCGACGTAGCGCGCCGCCCCGATACCGCCGGACGCTACTTGAGCGCCGCGCTCGTCTTCCAGACGATCCTCGCGCTGATCGCCTACGCGGGAATCAACCTGCTGGCGACCAATTACGATGAAGCCGCCCGCGCTTATGTCGCCATTGCCGGGATCAGCCTATTCATCGATATGGTGGGCAACCTCGCCTACGATCAATTGCTGGCACAGGAACGCATGGTCACGACGTCGGCGGTCGAGGTCGGGCATATCGCCGCGCGCATCGGTTTGGCGGGTGCGGCGCTGATCGCCGGATGGGGACTACTCGGCGTATATGCCGTGACCCTCCTCACCGGGATCGGACGCTCGGCAGTGCTGTGGTGGAGTCTGCGGCGAACAGGCGTGCATCCGGTGTGGCGCGTCGATCCGACGATTGCGCGCCCCATGCTGATCAACGCCGCGCCGCTGGCGCTGTCCGCGCTGGTCAACATCAGCTACGCGCAGGCGGATCGCATTCTCAGCGCCACATTTTTGACCAACAAGGATACGGGCGACCTGAATGCCGCCTTCGTGATCATCGTCGGCGTGATCGAAATCCTCAACACGACGATCCTCGTCGCCCTCTACCCGATGATGTCGCGCGCGGGCGGCTCGAACCTCTTTCACTTCATGGTCGAAAAGCTGGCGTTCTTCACCCTGTTGATCGGCATGGGCGTGGGTTTGGTCTTCACGCTGTTCGCCGACGCGATCATCGTGCCGCTGTTCGGCATCAATTACATCGAAACGGCGGCAATCCTGCGCGTGCTGATCTGGTATGCGTCGATCACGATGGTGTTCAACGTCTTCGCCAACGCCATGATGGTCGAAAATCGCCAGCGCTATTTGAGCGCCGTGCATATCGTCGGCTTCGTCCTCAAGTTGATCGTGTCGTTCCTACTGATTCAGCAGTACGGCGTGATCGGTGTCGTCACAGCGTCCGTCAGCATCGAGTGCGTCAAGCTGATCGCGCTGGCGGCGGTGACTCGCCTCGCATGGGGGCACATCGCCCCGCGTTTGCTCCGCTTGGCGCTGATTGTCGCAATCAGCGCGGCGGCGATGTGGGCGCTCGGTCAGCTTCACCCGCTGATCGGCATGGCAGGCGCGTTGATCTACGCGGGCGGCGCGCTGCTCTTGCTTGCGCCCGACGAGTGGGATTTGCTCTACCGGTTGGTCGCTGCCGCGCCGGGTGGGTCGTTGATCACGCGGGTCTGGCGGCGCGAAGTGACGATCTCGTAGGGTCGCGCATCGCCGCAGACGGACGCTCAAGCGTCCGTCTGCAAAAAACACGGTAAGCCCACTGAAGGGGCTGGTCTAGACAGCCGAATGACTGTAACCTTCGGCAGTGTTATAGTTAGGGCGTCGTGGCTGAGGAGACGTCCATGCCCTTTTGGCGCTGTTACTATCACATCATCTGGGCGACAAAACATCGCCTTCCACTGATCACGCCGGACATCGAACTGGTGGTCATCCGGTGCGCCAAGCAAAAAGCAGCAGAGTTGTCGAGTCCTTTGTTGGCGATCAACACAGTAGCCGATCACGTTCATGTCGCCGCCATGATTCCGCCGAAGCTGGCGATCTCTGAATGGGTGCGACATCTCAAGGGTTTCACGACCTTCGAGGTCAACGCGGCATTTCTCGATTTTCCACACAGCTTTCGCTGGCAAAGTGACTTTGCGGTCTTAAGCTGTGGAGCAAAGACGTTACCCTTTATCGTTGAGTATATTGAGCGTCAAAAAGAACGCCACGCGCAAAATACGCTTGAGGATGATTCTGATTAACGCGGCGATCAACCGACTAGGAAAGAACGCATGACTTCAAACATTCCAGCCCCTTTAGTGGGCTTACAGTGCTTTTTCGCAGCCAGACGCTTGAGCGTCTGGCGGTTGACTGCGCTAACGATTACGTTGATCATCGCTGCCTGCTCCCCCACGACGCCCCCCAC
>JACSRG010000084.1 GCA_014879865.1 Anaerolinea sp. | reverse complement strand
GTTTGCGAAGCAAACCGAGAGGGGGTGAGGGGGTGAGGGGTTTTTTAAACACCCTCATGCTTCGCCCTCCTCCCCCTTTCCTTTGCGCCTTTGCGCCCTTTCTTTTCAGTCTCTTACCGGAACAGCGTGATCGGCGTGGGCGTGAAGTTCGGGAACACGTCGGCAAGCGCCGCGTTGTTCAGCCGCCGTGTGAGCAGTTCCGCCAGCACGTCGCGGTAATCCGTCGTGATCGCAAGGTCGCCGTTGTCGAGCGCCTCCGTGTTCAAGCCGTTCCAGCGGGCGACGACCGGCGTCTGGATCACGCTGCCGCCCATGACGAGCATCGCCCCGCCGTGACCGTGATCCGTGCCGCCGCCGCCGTTCTCCTGCAAGCGCCGTCCGAACTCCGACATGACGACGACCGAAACGCCGCTCACGCCCATATCCTGATGGAACGCCGCCAAGCCGTTCGCCAAGTCCGCCAGCAAGCGCGCCTGCTGACCCTCCGCGCCACCCTGATTGACGTGCGTATCCCATCCGCCGACGTCGATGCACGCCGTTTCCAAGCCGACCTCCGCGCGGATCAACGCCGCCGTCTGGCGCAGCGCCATGCCGAACTCACTTTCAGGGTAGGTTGTCCCGTTCTGCGGGATATAGCTCGCGTAGTCGATGCCCGCCAGCAGATCAATCGCGGCGCGGGTCGCCAGCGCGGACTCGTAGATCGATCCGGTTTCGAGCGAATAGAGCGCATTGAGCGCGTTCGACATGAGCGCGGCTTGCGCCGGGTCGCCGTTGAGGTGGTAATCGACAATCGACTGAAGCGCGACGGGCGACGATGTCCCGCGCAGCGCGGCTTGCAGCGCCGTCCCCCACCCGACCGCGCGCAGCGGCGATGTGTTGCCGGTATTGAGCGTCGCCAAGTGCCGACCGATCCAGCCTGTCGCTAGGGAGTAATCGCCGGGGGTGCCGCGCTCCATGTAATCCATCGCCTCGAAGTGTGAGCGCGTGTCGTGCGGCGATCCGGTCGCGTGGACGGCGAGCAGTTCGCCGCCCTGAAAGATCGGCAGGAGCGACGCCAGCGCCGGATGCAGCCCGAAAAACCCGTCCAGATCGAGGACGCGCCCGTTTGCGCCCGCGCTGCTGTCGTCGGGGCGCGGGATCGCCAGCGTGGGGCGGGCACGGTAGTATGCGTCTTCGCCGTGCGGCACGACGATGTTGAGCGAGTCCGCGCCGCCGCGCAGGAAGATGGCGATCAGCACATCGCCGCGCACCGCCTGCCCCGGTGGGGCGAAGGCGAGACGCGGCATCCACGCCGGAAGCGCCGCCGCTGCTGCCGCCGCCCCGGTCACCGCCGCGCTGCTGCGGAGAAATTCACGTCGAGAAAGAACTCGAGTTGACATGTGTTCGTTTGCTCCTGAAACGCTAGGAGTCAAAAGTTAAAAGTCAAAAGTTGAAAGTAAGGACAGGGCATTCAGGTCGCAGCCTCACTTTCCACTTTCACCCTTTCTACTTTCAACTATTTTTACCGGTACTGAAACGCCGGTGCTGCCAGCAGCAGCCCGATCCCGGCGGCGATCTGGATCTCACTGTTGCCGGGGACAGCGTGCGCGTAATCCATGAGGATGCCGGACTCCGTGCCGGTGAGCGGACGCCCGAACAGGTAGCGCCCCATGAACATCAGCACGGGTTCGACCTCAATCGGCACGCCTTCGCCGTTCATGATGTCTACCAGCGGATCGACGTTCGCCTCCGTGCCGGGGATTTGCACCGCTGCCGCGCTGATGGCGACATTCCAGCGCGGCAGCAGCGTGTTGATCCACGCGCCTGCTACGTCGGGGAAGCCGTTCGGCGCTGCCCATGTAAACGGGATGTGCCCCATCTGGTCGAGCGGCAGCCGCGCCGCCCGCAGGAAGCGCGCCGGGTTGGTGATGTCGAAATTCAGGGCGCGCAGCACGCTGATCAGGAACTCGTAAGGCTGCTTGAACTTGGGCGGCGCGTTCCAGAAGTCGCTCGACGTGAGGACGGCGCGTGCGGTCGCGCGGATGTCGCCGCCGCTGGCGAGATACGCCGCCGCCCCCGCTTCAATTGCGGTTTCGGGTGGGTAGTCGGCGACGAAACGGCGCGCGATTTTGAAGGCGATCATGCGGGCGGTCGAGGGATGCGCGGCGAGCATATCCAGCACGCGTTCGCCATCCGCCTCGAAACCGCGCGGCGGGAAGACTTCGCCCAAGATGTGCTTCTCGCCGGAATCGTGAATGAACCCCCGGAAGCGGAAGTCGATGCGTTCGGTCGCGCCGCGATCCCGCTCAATCGACCAGCCCGTGAAGGCGCGGGCGACTTCGCGCACGTCAGTTTCGGTGTAGCCGCCGTTCACGCCGAGCGTGTGCAGTTCCAGCAGTTCGCGGGCGTAATTCTCGTTGGGGATGTCCTTATTGCTCTGCGCGTTGTCCAAGTAGACCAGCATGGCGGGGCTGTGCGCCGATGCGCCGATCAGGTCGCGGAACATGCCGAGCGCGTGCGGGCGGATCACATCGCGGTCGTCGTCAATTTTCAGGTAAAGCGTCGGTCCTTTGAGAAGCGATATATTCAGATGGTCGCTGAACAGATGCACCATGCGCTCGTACAACTGGCGGCGCGAATACGCCGCGCGCAAAGTGGTCGCGCCGATCAGCGCCCCGACGATGTCGTCACGCTCATTTTCGTAGCGCGTCAGCAGCACCCCGCCGTTTTCGGTGAGGATCGGCAGAAAAGGCTGAAGCCGCGCATCGACCGCGCTGTCGTCCAACGCTTCGGGCGCAAGCTGTTCGTCGATGAACGCTTCCGCGCCGATGCGCCGCACATACGTATAAAGTTCCGGGGTGATGCCGAAGGTCAGGCGGTTGATGACATGCGCCGCCGGGTCGCGTTCATCGACCGGGGTGGGCGCAAATGTCCCGGCGGGGGCGTCCGCCAGCACGCGGCGAATGCCTTCGGTGAAGACGCCGGTCACTGCCAGACTGAGCGTGCCTAAAAACTGACGTCGGTTCACGGGCAAAAAACCTTTCTCCAATTTGCCACTTGTACGCAGGATACGGGCAAGTTGTTGCACGTAAGTAAATTAGATGTAAGAAGATATTGCGCGGTACACTATCCATAAACGGCGTCCCTACAGGCAATTTCAAAACATCAATCTAGGGTGTTCACTATGCTGCTTTTCTACAACGGCACAATCCACACGATGGACGGGACGGCATCGCCCCCCGACATCGTCGTCGTCAACGATCACGGCGTCATCGACCATGTCGGCAGTCTCGTCGGGATGCCGACGTATTCCAACATCCGGCGGATCGACTTGGGCGGCAAGACGCTGATCCCCGGTTTCAACGACGCGCATGTGCATATCTGGAAGCTCGGCTTGCTGCTGACGATCCAGATCGACGCGCGCAGCGCCGCCGCGCCCGACATCCCGGCGATCATCGCGGCGTATCGCGCCCGCGCCGCCAAACTGCCCCCCGGCACATGGATGACCGGGCGCGGTTACAACGAGGCGCTGCTGCCCGAACGGCGGCACGTCTCGCGCGCCGATCTCGACGAGGCAAGCGCCGATCACCCGATTGCGCTGACGCGGACGTGCGGTCACATGCTGGTCGCCAATTCGCTGGCGCTGCGTATGGCGGGCATTACCGCCGAGACGCCCGATCCCCCCGGCGGCGTGATCGTGCGCGACGAACACGGCGAGCCGACGGGGCTGCTGCAAGAGACGGCGATGGGCTTGATCACCAATGTGCTGCCGCCGATCTCCGACGAAGTGATGGGCTACGCGATCCGCGAGGCGATGTATCACCAACTGCGCTTGGGCATCACCAGCGCGACCGATCCGCTGCTGACGCCGGATCATGTGCGCGTCTATCGCCAGCTTGACGAAGATGGCGATCTGCCGGTGCGCGTGAACGGTTTGCCGATCCGCCGACCGGATGGCGTGGAGAAGATCACTTATCCCCTGCCGGAAAAGTACGTCAGCCAGACGCTGCGCATCGACGGCGTGAAGTTCTTCGCCGACGGCGGCTTGAGCGGGGCGACGGCGGCGGTCAGTGTGCCGTATAAAGAAACCGGGACGCACGGCGTGCTGCGCTTCGAGACGGACGAAATGCTCGACCTGATGTGGGAAGCGCACGGCGCCGGGTTCAAGATCGCCACCCATGCGATTGGCGATGTAGCGCTCGATCAGGTGATCGGCGTGTACGAGGAACTGCACCGCCGCAAACCGGGTCTGCGTCACCGCATCGAGCATCTGGGCTTGCCGAGCGCCGATCATCTGCGGCGGCTGGCGGCGATTGGCGCGTATGCCGTGCCGCAAAGCATCTTCCTGCACGCACTCGGCGCGAACTTTAGGCGTTATGTACCAGACGCGCTCATGCCGCGCCTCTATCCGATCCGTGATATGATCGATGCTGGGTTGACCATCGCGCTCAGCTCCGACGCCCCCGTAATTCCTGACGACAATCCGCTGATGGGTATGAAAGCCGCGCTGGATCGGTGCGATGCGGCTGGTATGCCTCTGAACGAGACACAGGCGATCACGCCTTACGAAGCCCTGTACGCCTATACGATGGGCGGCGCGCTCGTGAGCGGGGACGCCCGCACGCGCGGAAGCATCACGCCGGGGAAATGGGGCGATCTGGTCGTATTGAGCGGCGACCCGCTGGCTCTACCGCCGTCCGCACTGCCGGACATCACCGTTGAACAAACCTACGTCGGCGGGAGGTTAGTCTACGAGCGTTAAGGGGTAATGATCGTGAACCAGCTCAATCCGTTCCAGATGTACGAGCAGTTCCTTGTCCCGGCGATGTACCTCCCGCAAGCGCGTGAGATCATCCGGCTGGCGAAGCCGAAGGCGGGCGAAAACGTCCTTGACGTGGCGTGTGGGACGGGGATCGTCGCGCGGGAAATCTCGCCGCTGGTCGGCAAGGTCGGCGCGGTGACGGGAATCGACTTCACGCCGGGAATGCTGGAAGTTGCGCGGCAGATCAAGCAGCCGGGCGGTCCCGTGATCAACTGGATGGAGGGCAACGCGATGGCGATGGCGTTCGACGACGAAACCTTCGACCTCGTGACGTGTCAGCAGGGCGCGCAGTTCTTCAACGTGCGCTTGACCGGTTTCAAGGAAATGAAGCGTGTGCTCGTATCGTGCGGGCGCATCGTGCTCGCCGTGAATCAGGGCTTCGACAAGAACGAGGTCTACCGCGTGCTGCACGAATCGCTGCTCAAACATTCGGGCATCAACGCGCTGGAATCCGCTTTCTCGTTCGGTGACGGCGCGGCGCTGCGCTCGGTGATGACGGGCGCGGGCTTCTCGCAACTCAGCATCACGCCGCACATCGTCCATGTGCGCCTGCCGAGCGAGAATGTGTTCGTCATGGCGACGATCCTGTCGAGCGGATCGGCGGTGCAAGCCTTCAAGCAGATCGACACGTATACGCGCACGGCATTGTTCGAGGTGCTGCTGAACGATCTGCGTCCCGTGCTGGCGCTCTACCGCGAAGGCGATGAGATCGTCTTCCCGCTGCACGTCAACATCGCGCGCGGGGTAGCCTAAGAGACAGGACTGAGTAAAAGAAGTTGGACGTGGTGCAGCCTGCGGTTGCCTCGAATGCCAAGCGGCTGCGCTACCGTTCCTTATTCAACACGATGCCCCGCTGACGCCGCCGCCGCATACGGATCACGCCCGCTTGATCCAGCCGGTAGAGGTGATACGAAACGGTTGACTTGCGCAGTCCGGTGGCGTCGGCAATTTCTTGCATTGTCGGCGCGTACCCGAACTGCTCGAAATACTCTTTGATGAAGGCGTAAACCCGTAAACTGCTGTTACCGAGCATGGCAATCCCTACATAACAAGAATCTAACGCTCATCGTAGCACACTTGCGAAAATATGTTCTAGCTCCGGCGTTTGAAGTGGGTGCGAATATCGTTCAAATACCGTTTGTGCGGGTACAATCGTGGCGTTTTATTGCGACAGAGGAGCAAGCGATGGATTTCCTAAAACGGATTTTTGGCGGCGGCGGGCAGAGCGGCGGCGACAGTGCCGGACGCTATTTCTACGTGCGTCCGCGTGGCTGCGAAGAAGTCGTGCGCGTCCGCATCGACATGCGCAACGATCTCAGCCAGACCGACGACGGTTCACAACTCTGGGTGCATAAATACGTGCGCGGGAACGTGTGCTTTCAACAGGTTGAGCTTGACCTGTACTTCGACGCCAACCGCAATCTGTCCAACAGCGAGGTTCAGGGCGGGGCGCTCGTCACCGAAGCGGATTACCAAGCATGGATGGAAAAACAGCAAGAAAAATAAGGAAAAGACTCAACGCAAAGACGCAAAGGCGCGAAGACGCCAAGAGAAAGGGGAAAAAAGAAAGGATGACTCGTCGCCATCCCTTCTGATCCTATTCCTTTGCGCCCTTGCGTCTTCGCGCCTTTGCGTTGAATCTTTTCTTGCTTTTCACTCTTTCTTTGGCGGCTCGTCCGGCTTGAGGATCGCCATCAGCGCGGCTTTAAGCTCGTCGAGCTCGTCGTACTTGCCCGACTGGTAATCGACGACGCCGCTCGTCAGGCTGAGGTAATCGTCATCTTGATCGCCTTCCTCGTGCGGGCGGCGGTAGAAATTGGTCAGCGACAGGCGGATGCGCGTCTCGATGCGGCTGCGAATCTGCTCGATCTTGTCGGTCGTCGTGACGATGGCGAGGTCTTCCGGCGTCAGGTGCGCCAGCAGATCGTCCTCGTTGCCGAATTCGCGCAGCGCGTTCTTGATCATCAGCGTGACGGCGCGCAGCATCTCATCGGCGGCGACGAACCCGTACATTTCGCGCAGCGTCCCCATGCCGGTGATCTCCAGCACCATGACCGCCCAGTGCGCATCCGAGTAGAGCAGACGGTTCAGGCGTTCGTCCAAGACCTGCACTTCGGGCAGTTCCGTCACCGGGTTGATCATGCCCGCCTGCCGCGCACGGTTGATCGCATTGCGCACGCGCAGGCGCAGTTCTTGAATGTCGAACGGCTTGGTGATGTAATCGACCACGCCCAGTTCCAAGCCTTGCAGCTTGTCGATGCGGTCGCGTTTTTCGGTCAAAAAGATGATCGGCGTGTCCTGCGTTTTGCGCTGCAAGCGAAGCTGGCGGCAGATTTCGTAGCCGTTGATGTCCGGCAGGCGGATGTCGAGCATGATCAAGCTCAGGTCTTCTTCCCGGCTGATCTTGAGCGCGTCGCGCCCCCATGCCGCCGTCACCACATCGTAATTCTGCACCCGGAAATAGGCGTCGAGCATCTCCGACAGATCAAGGTCATCTTCTACGATCAAGATGCGCGGCTGTTTGTCGCTCATGAAGTTCCTCTCTAGGGGACGGCAGTCTTGTTGATCAAGAACGTGCAGTGGTCTGCGCCGGTCGCGCTGCACTGTGTCTCGCGGACGATGAATTCCCGCCCGTTCGATGCCCAGCGCAGATGCTCTTGCAGCAGCCCGACCAGTGGATGACAGACCGGACGTTCTGCCTGCCGTTCATACGCGAACGGACTCGGCTTGACGATAAACCGGAACTGCTGATCGCTTTCTTCGAGATGCGACACTTGGTCGCTAAAGTTGGTGAAAATATCCGCCAGCGCCCGCAAGCCGACGCGCGTCCGGTCGGTGACGCTCAACGCCCGGAACGCCGGGTCGGCAATGCCGCGCAGCGCGCCGAAGCGCATCAAGCCGCGTGCGTGCCATGCGCGCCCCGCGCGCAGTGCCATGCCGCGTCCCCCGCGCACCCCGTACAGCTCGTCAAGCGCCGCGTTGATCCGGCTGATGGCAGCAAATTCGACCGTGCGATCCAGCGTCTCATTCGGCGGCTTGTTGATCCATGTGGTCAGCCCCGCGCCGCCAAGAATCGCGTCTAATCCATGCCTGCCCATGACTTCTTCCATTGCCAGCAGGAGGTCGCGCGCAAAGCGGTTGGGGTAATAAAGTGCCACAGCCGGTCGACTCACTTCGTGGGTGAATACGGATCAGAGAAGCTGCGCCAAATCCTGCACGGCGCGGGCGACATCCAAGAAGATTAAGCCGAGCCGCGCATCTTTGCGGGTCAGCACCGTCAGCACCGCCTCTTCTCCGACAGCGAACAGCACAACGTAGCCGTCCGCGCCCTTGACATAGACCTGCTGCAAACTGCCGCGTCCCAGTTCCGTAGCGATGCGTTCGCCGAGCGACAGCATGGCGGCAGACATCGCGCTAACGCGGTCTTCTTCGTACCCGGCGGGCAAAGATGACGCGATGCTTAACCCATCCACGCTAACAATCGCGGCGGCTTCAACATCGCCTGAACTCGCTTGCAAGTCGCGCAGGCGGGCGACCAATAGTTCAGTCCGTGACTTAGCCAACGATGAACTCCTATCGCAGAGAATGACGGTAATGACGACGAACGGGTTGTGTCAAGCAGAGCCGGGAAATGATGCATCCCCGATGGTCACCCTTTCACGTCCGCCATTATAAATGATAGCTCAAACTCTGCGCAAACAAGCGCAATGTTTTTCTAGAGCGGCAGAGTGAAGTAAAACCGGCTGCCGACGCCAAGTTCGCTTTCCGCGCCGATCTGCCCATTGTGCAGATGCACGATCCGGCGGCAGATCGACAAGCCTAAGCCGGTACTGCCCTCGTCGCCGGTGGGCTGCGTCGAGACGCGCTGAAACTCCCCGAAGACCTGACCGATCTCGTCGGGCGGGATGCCCTGTCCCTGATCGATCACCGCGAACTCGATCCCGCTGTCGGCATTCTTTACTCGCACAGTGACTATCGTACCACCGTGCGAGAACTTGAAGGCATTGCTCAACAGGTTGTTGAAGACCTGTTCGATCCGGCGCGGGTCGAAGGCGATAGTCGGCAGCCCCGGCGCGATCTCCGTCACCAGTTGAATCCCCTTGCGGTCGCCGAGCGGTCGATTAAGCTTGCAGATGCGCTCGATGAACGGGTAGACGCTGGTTGGTTCGGGGCGCAGTGTTAGTTTGCCCGCCTCAATCGCCGTGATGTCGAGCAGATCGTCCAGCAGGTTGAGCATCTGGTGGATCGTCTCGCGGATGATCACCGAGAATTCTTTGAATTCCTCCGGCGGCGTTGCCGGGTGCATCAGCAGATCGGTGAAGCCTTGCAGCACCGTCAGCGGCGTGCGTAAATCGTGCGCAGCCATGCCGAGGAAGGCGTCTTTCTGCTGGTTGAGCGCCAGCAAACGCGTGTTCATCTCCGCGAGTTCGGCGGTGCGTTCTTCGACGCGTCGTTCCAGATCGACGTTCGTCGCCTGAAGCTGTTCCATCAGCTTACGGTTTTGCACGATCAGGTGGTAGCGCTGGAAGGCTTCGCGCACGATGGTATCCAGTTCGACCGGATCCCACGGCTTGGCGATGTAGCGGAAGATGTTCCCGTCGTTGATCGCGCTGATCACCGCTTGAATGTCGGCGTATCCGGTCAGCAGCAGGCGGATTGCGTCCGGGTATTCGATCTTGAGCTTGCCGAAGAATTCCGCGCCGTTCATCCCCGGCATACGCTGATCGGAGATGATCACCTGCACCGGTTGTTCCGTCATCAAACGCAAGCCCTCTTGCGCGCTGGTCGCCGTGAGCACCTGATACTCGCGCCGGAACTGCCGGTACAGCGCTTTAAGGATTTCGTCTTCATCGTCGATAATCAGCAGCGTGCTGGTTGCGTTGGTCTGGTCTGTCATAGCGCTAGGGTAAGCCCTTCAGAAGTAGCTGTCGAATGTGGAATGGACAAACACCGCCCTTACGGCTGCTCTTTCGGCAGACGAATCGTGAAGGTCGTGCCGACTCCCGGCGTCGATTCCGCCGTGATCGTGCCCTTGTGCCGGTCGGTGATGATCTTGTAGGCAATCGTCAAACCCAAGCCCGTCCCTTTGCCGACTGGCTTGGTCGTGAAGAACGGCTCGAACAGGTGCGCCATGACTTCTGGCGTCATGCCGACGCCCGTATCGGTGAACTTCAGCACGATATGACCCGGTTCTTCGACCCCGCTGATCGCCAGCTTGCCTTTGCCTTCGATGGCTTGCGCCGCGTTCACGATCAGGTTGAGGAACACCTGATTCAGTTCTGCCGGGTAGCACTTCATCGCGGGTAGGTGATCGAGATCGGTTTCGACCTCGACGCGCCCTTGCAGTTCGAGCCGCGCCACCATGAGCGTGCTCTGGATGCTTTCGGCAAGCGATACCACCTTGAGATCGGCTTCGTCAAGACGCGAGAACGAGCGCAGTGCCTCGACGATGCGTCGCACACGCGCCAAGCCATCAATCGACGCCTTGAGCAGATCATCGGTGTCGTCCTGCAAGAAATCGAGATCGGCTTCCTTGCGGATCACCGCGATTGCCTGCGTCGAGTCGGGCAGTTCGCTCACGCGGATCAGCGTTTCCAGCTTGTTGTATGCCGTGAACAGGTCGTCCAGTGAGCGGCGCAGGCTGTGCAAATTGCTGTTGACGTACGAGACCGGGTTGTTGATCTCGTGCGCCACGCCCGCCACCATTTGACCGAGCGCGTTCATCTTCTCCGAATGCACGAGCATCGCCTGAGTCGAACGCAGTTCATTGAGCGTGTCTTCAAGCTCGCGCGTCCGCACGATCAACTGCTCCTCGGCGAGTATGCGCGCGGTCACATCCGTCTGAATGCCGACGAAATGCGTCAGCCTGCCGCCCGCGTCCAGAATCGGCGAGGTGAATAACTCGTTCCAGAACATCGAACCGTCCTTGCGGTAATTGCGCAAGACGATGGTGCTGTTCTCGCCGCGCTTGAGCGCCGCGCGCAGCACGGTGAGTCCCGGTTGATCGCGGTCGTCGCGCTGTAAGAAGCGGCAGTTGCGCCCGACGACTTCGGGGACAGGATAGCCGGTGATTTGCTCGAACGCTTCGTTGACGTAGATCAGCGGCAGGTTGGGGTCAAGCGCATCGGCGATGGTGATCCCGCAGCTTGACGCCGCCATAGCACGATCATGCAGGCGTAATTCTTCTTGAATTCGCTGGATTAGGGAGCTGTCAGTCGCTGTGCTCATCCGCTCAAAATACTTAGTACATCTACCGATATCTGTCAAGCATAGCGCAAAACCCGTTGTGATACAAAGCCCGTAATGCCGCCAAAGGCGATCAAAGGAGTGGCGAATTTTCTGCCACCGGCATAAGCTAGCAAGAGACTTGGAGGAGGGATGCCGCCTGATGCGTGGACTGTTCGCCGCTCTGCTGATTGCCGCTGCCTTGATCGCCGCGTGGGGGCTGCGCGCCGAGGAGGCATGGGACGACGCTTATATCACCTATCAGTACGCCAAGCACGCCGCCGATGGCGCGGGGATCGTCTATTTCCCCGGCGATCCACCGTCGCAGGGTTCGACGACCATGCTCTTTACGCTGTTGATCGCCGGGGCGCTGCGTCTCGGCATGGAGGCGGAGAGCGCCGCGTTCGCGCTCAATACGGGGGGCGTCGCGCTGATCGTCACCGCCGCGTATTTGCTCGGCGGGCAGGTCACACGCCGCCCGTTCTGGCGCGGGTTGATCGCCGTGCTGCCCGCGCTCATGCCGTTCGTCATTTTTCATCAAGCCAGCGGCATGGAGACGAACTTCTGGACGGGACTCACGCTGCTGACGGCGGCGCTGCTGGCGTCCGCCCCGCGTACACGGGGGAGGGTCAGCCTGTTCGCCGCCCTCGGCTTCCTGCTCTGCCTGACGCGCCCGGACAGCGCCGTGTTCGTCGGCGTGTGGTGGCTGCTCCTGCTGATCGAGAACCGCCGCCAGAATTTCCCGCTTTTCGCGCTGTTCACCGCCGCCGGGCTGCTCTACGTGCTCGGGCTGCGCGCTTACTTCGGCGACTTCCTGCCGAATGCGTTTTACGTCAAGGTCGGCTCGACGGACGGAGTCGGCTATGGGTTCGCCTTCGCCCGCACCTTTTTGATCTCGCCGCTCGTCCTGTGGGGCATGTGGACGCTGCGCCGGTCGCCTGTGCTGCGCTGGACAGCGCCGTTGTTCATGCTGATCCTGTTCTACACGGTGAGCAGTCCGCTGGTGGGGATGGGCTTTCGCTTCTTCCACCCGCTGACCTGCGTCTGCGCCCTGTACGCCGCGTGCGGCGTGGTCAGGCTGGCGGAACATCCCCCCGCGCTGATCCGGCGGCGGGCGCTTGGGCTGCGCGGCGCGCAGATCGCGGGAGTCGCGCTGCTGCTGTGGGTGATCGCCTACCCGACGGTCGGCGTGTTTCAGGAACGCGCGCCGATCTCCCCGCTGGCGCTGCGGGCATGGGGACACGCGCTGGCAGTCGTGCGCCCGCCGATCAGCGTTGCCTATGGGGACGCCGGGATGCTGCCGTACTTTTCGGGGCAGCGCTTGATCGATTTCGTCGGGCTGGCAGAGCCGGTCATCGCGCGCGAAGGGAGCATACGCGGCGCGGACTGGATCATCGACTATGTGCTCGACCAGCAGCCCGAATTGATCGGCTTGTACGTGGACAGCGCGGGGCAGGTCACCGATGGCGGGCACGGGGTGGTCGGCACTGCCTACAGCCGCTTGTCTGCGCGCGCCGCGTTTCAAGCCGATTATGTGCACATCGGCACGCTTGATTATGGTTGGGGCTACTGCGCGTGGTTCGCTCGCGCCGACAGCCCCGCGCTGACCGCGCTGCAAGCCGCGATCCACCCGTTGAGCGTGCGCTAAAATCTCAACGATTGCATAACAGAAGCTACGTAACAATGTTAGTGTTTC
>JACSRG010000924.1 GCA_014879865.1 Anaerolinea sp. | reverse complement strand
CATCAAACGTGGGTCGGCGGCAACATCGGCGATGTGCTGCTGCACGTCCTGCCGATCATCACGCCGAAAGACCGCGTCGTCATGGAACTGTCGAGCTTCCAACTGGAACTCATGTCGATGAGCCCGCCGATCAGCGCGATCACGAATATCACGCCGAATCACCTTGACCGGCATGGCACGATGGATGCTTACATCGCCGCCAAAGCGAATATCGCCGCGTATCAGGGCGCGAACGACATCACCATTTTGGGCTGGGACGACGCGAACACGCGCGCGCTCGGCGAAAGCGGTCAGTTGGACGGGCGGATCGCGTGGTTCAGCGGGCGTGATCTGGTCAGTGACGGCGCGTTCTGCGCGGGCGAACGCCTGCTGCTGGTCGGCGAAGCGAGCTACGACGGGTCGCCGCATGTGATCTGCGAACGCAAGGAGATCCAACTGCGCGGCGATCACAATGTGCTCAATGTGCTGGCGGCGTGCGCGATCACCGGGTCGGTGGGCGTCAAGCCGGACGTGATGGCAGAAGTGATCCGCGAGTTTAAAGGCGTGGCGCATCGCTTGGAAATCGTGCGCGTCAAAGACGGCGTGACCTACATCAACGACAGCATTGCCACCGCGCCGGAGCGCGTGACGGCGGCGCTCAAGTCGTTCGAAGAACCGCTGGTGCTGCTGCTCGGCGGGCGCGATAAGAAGCTCCCGTGGAGCGATATGATCGGGCTGGCGCTGACGAAAACACGGCAGATCGTCGCCTTCGGCGAAGCGGCGGAAATCGTCGTCAAGGCGGTCAAGGCGCTGACCGGGCGCGACGACATCGTGACGGTGGTCAAGACGCTGGACGAGGCAGTCAGCGCGGCGATCAAGGTGGCGGAAGCGGGCGACGTGGTGCTGCTGTCACCCGGCGGCACAAGCTACGACGCCTATGTCGATTTCGCGGAGCGTGGTGAGCATTTCCGCAAGCTGGTGAATGCGCTGTGATGCGGATTGTGCGTATACTGGAAGTTGATTCGTTCGGCAAAATGGGCTGAAAGATTTCGTGATGGAAAACATGCGCTCGGAACGGCGCTTTACCTTCTTTTCGACCATTGATGTGCCGATCCTCGTGGTGATGCTGCTGCTGATCGCCATTGGCTGCTTGATGATCTACAGCACGACGTTCGACTGGAGCTATCAGGATTTCGGCAGCGATACGGTCATCTTCATGCAGCACGTCCGCAACCTGTTCGTCGGGATCGGCGCGTTCGTGGTGCTGTCGGTGGTCGATTACCGCGTGTGGAAGCGCTTCGCCATCCCGATCCTGCTGATCACCATCGCCACGCTGATCGCCGTGCTGCTGTTCGGCGATGGCGTGTGGGGCGCGCGGCGCTCGTTCCTCAATGGTTCGTACCAGCCGGGGGAAGTGGCGGAACTGACGGTGGTGATCTACCTCGCCGCGTGGTTGAGCAGCAAGAACACGCGGGTGGGCAGCGTGATCAACGGGCTGCTGCCGTTCGCCGTGCTGCTCGGCATCATCGGCGCGCTGGTGCTGCTGCAACCTGACCTGAGCACGGCGGCGACGATTTTCGTCACGGCGGGCATGATGTTCTTTCTGGCGGGCGCGAACGTGACGCATCTGATCTCGGTGCTGGCGCTGATGGGCGTCAGCGGCTATGTGGTCAGTCAGCGCTTGAATTACGCGCAGGGACGCATCGGCTCGTACATCGCCGGGCTGACCGACCTGACGCAGACCAACTACCACACGCAGCAGGCGATTATCGCCTTCATGAACGGCGGGTGGACGGGGCGCGGCTTGGGGCAAAGCTTGCAGAAGTTCGGCGCGCTGCCCACGCCGCACACCGACAGCATTTTCGCGGTGATTGGCGAGGAACTCGGCGTGCTCGGCGCGGCATTCGTGATTCTGCTGTTCGTGATCCTCGTGATTCGCGGGCTGCAAATCGCGCGGCGCGCGCTCGACCCGTTCGGGACGCTGCTTGCGTCCGGCGTCACGCTGTGGATAATCACCAAAGCCCTGTTGAACATCGCCGTTATGCTCAATCTTGTGCCTTCGACAGGGGTCGCGCTGCCGTTCATCAGCTTTGGCGGTTCGTCGCTGGTGACGGTCATGGCGGGGACGGCGCTCCTAATCAGCGTGGCGCGCGTGTCGGCTCTACAGTATTCGCCAGAAAGGAAAAAAGCGAATGCGCGTGATGATCGCAGCCGGGGGGACGGGCGGTCACGT
>JACSRG010000884.1 GCA_014879865.1 Anaerolinea sp. | reverse complement strand
AGCGAAATCCCCTGCGCCTTTGCCATCTTGATCGAGATCGGGCTGAAGTCGGTCAGGAAGGTCGAACAGCAGCGCAGTTCGCCGCATGCGCCGTAGCCGCCGAGAAGCTTCGCCACATCACGCGGACCGATCTGGCGCATGTCGATCTGTGCGGGCAGTATCCGCGTGAGATCATTCCACAGGCGGCTGACATTGACCTTGTCTTCAGCGGTATAGAGGAAGGTCAGCAAGCTGCCATCATAGTTATAGACCGCCGCCACAAACTTCACATCGTTGAGACCGCCGAGTTCCGCCGCCTTTTGGCGACAGAGTTCAATAGCGCTGTCCTGCTGGAGTTCCCAGTGATGCTTGAGGATCAAGTCGCGCGGACTTGCCATACGCATAATCGGCTTGTAGTCGCGGATGTCTTCGTCGATGGCATTGAAGCTCATCACTTCGCCCATTTGCCGCCCGCGCGCGGTCTCGACAATCACGTAATCGCCGATCTGAAGATCGGGGTATTCACTGTAATCAAAATGATACAGCTTGCCGACGCGATGAAAACGCACCCCGGCAACTGTTTTTTGCGTCGCAACAGGTTGATCAGTCATTACAATCCCACAGTTTACCCACGTACTTTTCCTTAATGATAGGCGACATCCCGACAATCGCAAAGTGTTGACAAAAGTTCCTCGCGATGCTAGTTTGTTAACCTATAAATTTCTCCCGGAAAGATCGCGGCGTCGATGAGTACACTAGTGATGAAATTCGGCGGTACGTCCGTCGGCATGACAACCGGACTGAGTCAAGTCTTGAGCATTGTCCTGTACGAACACGAACGCTGGGGCAATCTCATCCTCGTCGTTTCCGCGCTTGAGGGCGTGACCGATGCGCTGATCGAAGCCGCGCACCTCGCCCAACTCAACAACCAGCGGGGCTACCGCCGCATCGTCGCCACGCTGCGCACCCGTCACCTCGCCTTGATTGAGCATCTGCCGCTCGGTTCGACCGAAAAATCCGCGCTGCAAGCCGACCTCGACCGCCTGTTGTTCGACATGCTCGACGTGTGCCGGTCGGTTACGGAGCAGCACGACGAAACGGTCAAGCCGGAGATCGCCGACAAAATCGTGCAGGTCGGCGAACGCCTCGCGGCGCGCATCGTCGCGGCACTGCTGCGCCAGAACAATCTGCGCGGCGTCGCCATCGACGCGACCGATTTGATCATCACCGACAACGCTTATGGCAACGCCGTACCTGACCTCGGGCTGACCCGCGAACGGATCGCCGCCAACCTGACGCCTCTGCTCAAACGCGGCATCATCCCCGTCGTGACGGGCTATATCGGCTCCAGCATCACTGGCACGCCGACGACACTGGGTCGCGGTGGCAGCGATTATACCGCGTCGATTCTGGCGGCAAGTGCCGACGCGCAGGAAGTCTGGGTGTGGACAGATGTCGATGGCTTGATGACGACCGATCCGCGCGAGTCGGACGACGCCCGCGTGATCCCATCGCTGTCGTATGAGGAAACGGCGGAATTGGCGTACTTCGGCGCGCGCATCTTGCACCCGCGCATGATCGCCCCGCTGCGTGAACGGTCGATCCCGCTGCGCGTGCGCAATGTCTATAAGCCGCAGCAATCCGGCACGCTTGTGCGCGAAAAAGCTGCCTCGATGCAGCCTGCCATTCGCGCCGTGACCGCGATACAAGGCTTAGGCATGTCTACCATGAGCAGCAGCCCGGTCGCCAAGATCGCCGAACTGGTCGATGAACGCCTCTTCAAGGTTTCGGGCAGCCAAGCCCTGATGATTTGTTCACAATCGTCCGCGCAGAGTTTCGTCGCATTCGTCATCCCGACGACCGCCGGTCCCGATGCGCTGCACAGCCTGTTGATCACCGTCAACGAAAGCCCGATTACCTCGAACTGGAATTCGCGCGCCGTCTCGGTGGTCACGGCGATTGGCTCGCGCTTTGACGAGATACACCGGCTCACCTCGGAAGTCCTGCTGATGCTCGAAGGCATCCCGATTCTCGCATTGGCGCAGGGACCGTCGGGGTGCAGCCTGTCGGTCGTAGTCGAAACACAGTACGGCGAAACCGCCGCGTCCCGCATTCACAACGTGATCTTGAAGCGCTAACCTAATGTATGATCTGAAAAGCCTTGCCGACTACTCACTGACGGACGCCGCCGCGCTGTTCAACCTTGCCTTCACGGGCTATATCGGCGGCAAAGT
>JACSRG010000848.1 GCA_014879865.1 Anaerolinea sp. | reverse complement strand
TCATCCTGCCGTATGTGCGCGACAAGGACGACCGCGAAGCTCTGCTCATCGAAACCTTCTATTTCCGCGACCCGCGCCCACTCAATGAAATCAATCTCGACGGCAACCCGGAAGCGTTCACGATTCGCTTGATCGCAGGGTTGCATACTTTCGGTTGTCTGGCGTTGGAAGGCGAGCGACTGCACGCGCTGGCAGCGCTTCTGCTGACCATTCATGGGCGCTGCGGTGAGGATAAGCAGCGCGAGCTAATGGCACACATCCCGGTGATCAACGCTTTGTGCCAACCAGACACACGCAAGCCGGAAACCGTCACTGAACCCCCTGCCCCACCCGCAAATCCCGTGCAGTCGGTAAAGACGCCAGTTGTCGAGCGTACCCCAACAGTCTTCATCAGCTATTCACATGTCGATAAAGCTATCGCAGAGAAGCTGATCGCCGATCTGGGCAAGTCAGGCCATGCCTGCTGGATCGACAAAGTAGAAATCAAAGGCGGCGACGAGTGGATACAGTCGATCACCGATGGGATCAACAACTCGTATGCCTTCATCTCGCTGGTAAGCGACAATGCCAACCGTAGTACATGGGTACGGCGTGAGTTTCTCTGGGCAGAACACAAGAAGAAGCCGATCTATCCGGTACTGGTCGCGCCGTGTGACCTGCCGATTTACGTCATGGAGCGGCAGGTGACAGACGTGCAGAGCGACTATGCTGCTGGCTTGCAGGCGCTGCTGGCGGCGCTCCCTGCACCGCGCATCGTGGCGTCCGAAGTCGATGATGCTAGGACCGTGCGCAGCGTGCTTGCGACTGAAGCGCACACGGTGAACCGCCTCGAACTGGAACTGGCGTATATGGATCGGCTGCGTTTCGAGGAATTCCAGATCGACAAGTATGTTGCTCTTTCTGGCGACGCGCATCTCGCGCCAAAAGCCCGCCGCACGGTCGAACTATTCGCGCTGCATCCTGACCTCATGCGGCAGGAATTCGCGCATACCCCTTGGGCGCGAGAAGGCGAACGGGAGACGCGCCACTTCGAGGATGCGGTGAGCGAACTGCTGGCGATCCGGCGCGTCGTGGTGTTGGGTGAACCGGGTGCGGGCAAGACGACGACGCTCTGGCGCTTGGCGCGGGCATTGTACGACGTGGCACAGCAAGACTCCGCTGCGCCGATCCCCCTGCTGATCAAATTGGGTAAGTGGACGGAGGAGGCGCAGCCGCTCAGCGCCTTCATCGCCGTTGAACTGGGAGGCCTAGGCGAACATCTGGACACACTGCTGAATGAACAACGCGCTGCACTGCTCTTGGACGGGTTGAACGAAATCCCGGCGGCGCAGCACAAGCGCAAGTTCGAGCAGGTGGCAGCGTTCATTCGTCAGCACCCCGACTTGATGGCGGTCATCACCTGCCGTAAGCAGGATTACACGGTCGATCTGCGTTTCGATCAGGTGGAAATCACCCCGCTCGACTCGCTGCGTATCCGTGAATTCGCGCTGCGTTCATTGGGAGACGAGGACGGGCAACGCCTATTCTGGAAACTGGCAGGCGAAAGCGCGCGGCGGCAGGAGGCGACGTTTCGGGAACAGTTCGCAGCACAGCGCGCCGACTGGGTGCGGTTGTTCTGGTTGGCGGATGCCCTGCCCCACGGTATGCAGTGGGGAAAGTCTCGTTGGTCGAAAAACGGTCTTTGGGAAAGTTGGCGACGCGAACGCGATAACCCGTCCGGCTTGATGCTCTTAGCGCGCAATCCGTACATGCTGCGGATGCTGGCGGAAGTATACGTTGACCGCGATGGTGATTTGCCACCGAATCGGGGCGACCTGTTCCGCAGCTTCGTTGAGCGGCTGTTAATCCGTGAAGGGATTGCGCAACGCGACGAGCATACTCGCCAAGTGATCTTGAGCATGGAAGCGGCACAGCTACTTGATGCGTTAGCGCAGCTTGCCTACACCATGCAGATTCACCGTGCCGCCCGTGAAGCTGGAAATGCGCTCACCGTACTGCCGCTCGATAAGGTGAAGGTGCTGCTTACCGACCGCCTACTTTATCTGGCGGTCAGCACGAGCATTCTCACCAGCGGTGAAGAAGTGCGCTTCAGCCATCAGCTTTTGCAGGAATACTTCGCTGCGCGCTACATGGACACCGAGATCAAGGCAGGACGTTTGAAGGCTACCGACATTTGGAAGCCTGATACGTGGTGGGAGCGGACGAACTGGGAAGAAGC
>JACSRG010000921.1 GCA_014879865.1 Anaerolinea sp. | reverse complement strand
TGGTGCGCTGGTTCTGGACGGTCTTTCACGCTGAATGGGAACGCGCCAAGCCGCAGACCGGCGCGCGGGTACGGGAGGAAACTCATGAATGATCGCTGGCTCGACGACGATCCTCTGGATGAACCGGGGATGCCCGCCTACTACTTCGGCTACGGCGTCGGTGAGCATGAGATGCCGTCGCTCGAAGCGGTCAAGACGTGGCTGGATGGCGACGACCGCCGCTTCGACACCTTCACCGTCGCCGAATACGGGAGCTACGACGAGGCGGCGCGCGACGAGGACGAACTGAACGCCGTGTTGGAAACGCGCGGCGTGGAGGCGGCGATCCAGTTGGCGGAGGGGATGGCGGTCGCGGGCGGCTATCTCGACCGGGAGCGGACGGATGGGCGCGTGTTCTTCGCCGACGATGCGCCCGCCGACCCCTTCACCACCCTGCGCCAGCAAACCCTTGAGCGTGAGGTCGCTGAAACGCATCTGGACTATGGCTTTGCTCTGCTCCAGCCCGACCCGGACACGCTTGAACTGACTGCCTACAAGGGTTGGATCGGCGCGGATGGACAGGCGGGGGTGGCGGAACTGACGCTCCAGACGTTCGAGCTGCCGCCGTGGGCGGTCGAGGCGGAAATTGAGCGCGAACGGGCGGCGCTTGCCCTTGAGACGCTGCTGCGCGTGAACCGGGAGGACGGCTTGGAGGCGGCGATGCAGCGCGCCGAGGCGCTGGCGGTGGCAAACGGCGCACTGGCAGCCGACCGGGACGATCCGCGTTTGTTCGCGGCGGGTCCGCCCGACCCCTTCCAGACGCGGCGTGAATGGGAGCTGACGAACGAGATCGCCTCCGTCAGCGAGCGCGTGCCGCTTGTGGACATCACCGGCGACGAGACGCAGGAACTCCCCATCGCAACACCGGAACCCGGCAGTTGGGACGAACTGATTGAGCGGGAGCGTGTGCGCGCGGCGCAGCCCGAACCGGAACGCGAGGTGAGCTACTGGCGCTTGGACACCCGCCCGCTGGAGTCACCGGAGGGCGAGCCGCAGGGTTACGGGTTGTTCATCACCGTGTTCCCCGAACTCCCCGCCGATCTTGACCGCTACATCGAGGAGCACGGCATCGACGATACGATCACCCCGACGCACGCGCGGCGCTTGGAAATCGCGCACTTCGAGACGGAATGGGCAGCGGAGAAGTACGCCAAGGAATTTCGCGGCTACCTCATCCCCGGCTTGCTCGACGGTCCCGAACTGGCAGAAGAAGCGGCAAAGCTGGAAGGGATGCCGGGGACGTGGGAGGCAATGGATTATCGGGACATCGTGGAGGATATGAACCGCCATCGTTCCGTCGCGCGCGAGGCAGACGAGCGGCAGGTGCATCAACCGAATGCGGAACGAGAAGCCGAAATACCAAGCGGCATCTCAGCACCCGATCTCGATTTTTAGCCGGAACAGCGTTCAGAAAACATCGGGTGCTGTTCACCGCTACAGCGTGATGATGCCCCGCTCGATCAGGTCGAACACCGACTCGTGAACGGCTTGCAGGGAGGTATAGCGCGGCTGGTAGCCTAACAGGCGCTGCGCTTTGGCGATGCTGCAATTCGGACTGTGGGCGATGTGATCCCATGTTGCCGCGGCATCGCGCTCACTAACGGTCGTTCGCCATTCCTCCCAGCCGAGATACGTCAACTGCGCCTCTTGACCGAACCAACGCGCCACCGCCTTAGCATACCCCCGCACTGTGAGCGCCCCTCGCGACACGACGTGAAAATTCTCCCCGACCGCATTGTTCCAGTTCGCCAGCGCTTGCAGAAATGCCTGGGCCACATCGTCGGCATGGACGTGATGCACGGTTTCGAGTCCGAGATTGGGAAGCGCCAGCGTTTCACCGCGCGCCAGTGTGACGAATACGTCCGGGTTGAAGTGCCCCGCCGGGTTGAGCGGCGTCCAGCCCTTACCGACGATGTGTCCGGGCATGAGCACGGTCGCCGGAAAACCGTTGCGCCGCGCTTCGTTGAGCAAATACGACTCGATCTGCCATTTCTGGATGCCATAGTCACCGAAGGGCTGGCGCGGTTGTTCCTCGACGGTTGGCACTTCGACGCTGTGTCCATGTGCCCAGATGGTGCCGCAGTGCAAAAAGTGCTGTATGTTCCCTCGCAGCGCCTCGACCAGGTGCTGCGCGCTGGTCAACGTGAAGCAGATCATATCGATGACCACCTCCGGCTTG
>JACSRG010000572.1 GCA_014879865.1 Anaerolinea sp. | reverse complement strand
TCCGTGTAATTCTGTTTGAGCGGGTCGTATGGGGCGATCAGCGGGGCGAACACGGAGGCTAGAGTCAGTCCCATGAACAGCAGCAGCGCGAACATTGTCAGCGGGTTGCGCCGCAGTTTGCGCCAACTAGCGCGCCAGTAGCCCCGGTTGCCCGCGCGCTTGACGGTCACACTCATGGTCGCCTCCTAGTGGTAGCGTATCTGCGGATCGAGCAGCCCGTAGACCAGATCGACGGAGAGATTGACCAGCACATAGACGGTGGCAAGGAACAACACCATCCCTTGAACCTGCGGGTAATCGCGGTTCATGATCGCGTTGATGGCGAAGCGTCCTAAGCCCGGACGGGCGAAGACTGCCTCGATGAAGACCGCGCCGCCCAGCAGCGCGCCAAAGCTCAAGCCGATGGCGGTCACGACCGGGATCAAGGCGTTGCGCAGCACATGCCGCGCGGTGACGGCACGCGGCGATAGACCTTTTGCCCGCGCCGTGCGCACATAATCCATGCCTTTGACTTCAAGGATGCTGGAGCGCGTCAGCCGCGCCAACGTCGCCGCCGGGTTGAGCGCCAGCACCAGCGCCGGGACGAGCAGATCGAGCAGCCCGTCACCGCCCGTGACCGAAATCCACTGAAGTTGAACGCCCAAGACGATGATGAGGATGATGCCGAGAAAGAAATTCGGGATCGACAGCCCGATCATGGCGACGATCATTGTCAGCCGATCCCAGAACTTGTGTTTGGAGGTGGCGGCAATCGTCCCCAACGAGATTCCGAGTGTCGCGGACATGAGCGTCGCCGTGACCGTGAGCTCCAGCGTCTTGGGGAAGCGGTCGAGGATCTCGGTCAGGACAGGGGTTTGCCCGCGAAACGAAACTCCAAGATCGCCCCGCACTACATTGGTCACGTAGCGGAGATACTGCACGATCACCGGATCATCCAAGCCCATTTGCCGGCGCAAATTGGCGACATCTTCGGGGGTGGCGTACTGACCGAGCATGAGCGCGGCAGGATCGCCCGGTGTGATCTGGATGACGGCGAACGTCAAAAAGGTCACGCCGAGCAAAATAGGGATGAGCATAAGCACCCGTCGTAAGATGTAGAAGCCCATATCGGGAGATTGCCTCCTGCTGGAGCGCGAGGGGGAAGCGACTCCCCCCCACGCCGCGTGTGGTTATTCCGAAATATAAGCGTCGTTGAAGAACGCGTTCATGGTCGCAAGGGCGCGCGGATTCGGGACGAACCCGTTGACGCGCTTGCTGATGATGGTGAACTGGCTCGGATTGTAGAGGGGCACGACCCACGCATTTTCTACGAGGAAGCGCTGCGCTTCGTTGACATGTTCGGCGCGGTTGGCGAGATCGGTACGGGTCGCGTCGAGGATGGCGTCAAGCTCCGCGTTGGCGGGGGCATTCGACGGGTTCAGCGCGCCGGGACGCGAGGTGTGGAACCAGCGGTAAAGGATGTCCGACTCGCTGGCGCTGTAGCCCGTGAGCATCACCGTGTACTGGTGACCCAACAGTGCGCCGAGGGCTGTTCCCGCATCGACCACCTGAATTTCGAGAGTCACGCCCAACTCGGCGAACTGTGCCTGAATCACCTGACAGGCGGTGTCAAAGCCCGCCGTGCAGGTGAACGGAAGCGTGAGCACCGCGCCATCTTTTTCGAGGAGTCCCGCCGCGTTCACCGTGTAGCCTGCCTCTGCCATCAATGCCCGTGCAGCGTCGAGATCGTAGTGATAGCCGATCTCTTCGACAGTCGGGTCGTAGCCGTTGATGTTGCTAGACAGCGGACCATACTGCGGAATCGCCAGCCCTTCAGCCGCTACGGTGATGAGCGTTTCGCGGTCAACGGCGAGGTTGAACGCCTGCCGCACGCGCAGATCGTCGAACGGCGGGAGGCTCAGGTTCATGTGCAGTGACGGGTTCATGCCCTGCGTGTTGGACTCGAGGATGTTGAGCGTGCCAAGCGATTCTAGATACGAGACTTCGCGACCGGGCACGACGGCGTAGTCGATTTCGCCCGCTTCCAGACCGGCGAGGACGGTCGCCGTTTCGGGAATAATGCGGAAGACGATGCGTTCGATGTTATACGCGCCCTGATTGGTCATGAACTCGGGACCCCAGTTGAAATCTGGGTTGCGTTCGAGCACCAGACGGTCGCCCGTGACCCATTCGACAAAGCGGTAGGGACCCACGCCCATGAACGTGCGCCCGAAGTTGTT
>JACSRG010000897.1 GCA_014879865.1 Anaerolinea sp. | reverse complement strand
CTCCCCCTCTCCCCGCTTGTGGTGTTTGCGAAGCAAACCGAGAGGGGGACGGGGGGTGAGGGGCACCATAACGGGCACGAATTTGAGCCAAGCTATCTTCTCACAGAATCAAAAACGCCCGTGATTATACACGGGCGTCGGATTTCAGGTTAGGCAGCGGGCTTAGAGGATCGTCGTGAAGCTGTCGTAGCTGAGCTTCTTGAGCGCCTCGAACGCTGCGTCCTGTACGACGGTGTTGTCATCTTGCAGCGCGTCGCTCAGCGGCTCGACGGCGCGGCGATCCCCCAGATCGCCGAGGGCGACGGCAGCGGCACGGCGCACCCACTCATTCGAGTCGCGCAGCATTTCGAGCAGCGCATCGAAGGCAGCGGCATCGCCGATGCGACCAAGCGCCTCGGTCGCGACTTCGCGCAGTGTGTCGCGGTGATCGCCGAGCAGCCCGAACAGCGGATCAAGCGCACGGGCATCCCGCATCCAGCCGAGCGCTTCGGCGGCGGCGGTTTGCAGCGCTTCGCTGTCTCTGCCGAGCAGGTCAATCAGCATATCGACATGTGCCTGATTACCGCTCTTGCCGATCAGCCGGATCAGGAACGCGCGCTGCGCTTCGTCGGCGTGATCCAGCACGGGCAGCACTTGCGCCGCAATCGCGTGATCGCCGGTCTGCACCATGTCGAGCAGCCCCATCCGCAGGCGCAAGCCGATATTCAGTTTGAGCAGTTCCCACACGCGGCTGTCGAAGTCGTTGATCAGCATGGCGATCATCGGTTCGGCGGCGCGCGCCGCGCCCAGCTTGACCAAGCCGGAAAACGCGGCGTACTGCACCTTCGCGTTTTCGTCGGGCAGCAAGCCGATCAGCGGGTCAACAGCGCGGTGATCATTCGACGCGCCCAAGCCCTGCGCCGCCTGATACCGCACGGTCGGGTCTTCGTGGCGAATATCGCTCATCCATTGGTCGAACATGGCATACCTCTATCAATTAAAGGACGAGGTTGGCGCACCTCGTCCGTAGTTTACTGATCATACTCAAAACCCATTAGATTTTGAACAGCGAAGCATCAGAACTTTACTTGAAAATCTCCCCGACCGGGATCGTCACATCCGGCAGCAGACCGAAAGCGAACATCTGCTCCTGATCGAACAAGCCGATGCGCCGCAGGTGATCGGTTTCGCGGCGGTACACCTCCACCGTCTGGTTGTCGGGGTCGATCAACCAGTATTCGCGGGTGCCGTGCTGCTCGTACAGATCGAACTTGATGCCTCGATCTCGCTTCTGCGTCGAGGGTGACAGCACTTCCACGACAAGATCGGGCGCGCCGTGCCAGTACTTACCATCTGCCAGCACGCAGGTTGTGCTGGCATCACTCACCCAGAATAAATCCGGTTGAACCGTGTCTTCCTCAGAGATATGGACATCTGCCGGTGATAAACGGAGAGTTCCCGAATGGAAAAGCCGATGCAAGAGAATATGAAGTAAACCAACAATTTCCTGATGTCGATCTACGGGGGTAGGACTCACGATCAGTTCTCCGTTGATTAGCTCAGTGGGTGTATTTGTTTCCGGCAGCGCCATGAATTCGGCTTTCGTCATCTTGATCTTGGGCACATCCGCCATGATCGCCTGTCTCCTTACTTGAAATCATCCGAATCGAGCATGATCGTCGTGGGTCCGTCGTTGTGGATGACGACCTGCATCATCGCGCCGAACACGCCCCGTTCCACCCGCGTGACGCCTTCCGCCTTGAGCCGATCCGCGAAGTAATCGACCAGCGGCGCGGCGGTCTCCGGCACAGCCGCGTCGATGAAGCTCGGTCGCCGCCCCTTGCGCGCATCGGCGTACAGCGTGAACTGCGAGATCACCAGCACGCTGCCGCCTGTCTCCAGCGCCGACAGATTCATCTTGCCCTGTGCGTCTTCAAACACCCGCAGATTCGCCGTCTTCTTGGCGAGCAGTTCCGCCTCGGCGCGGGTATCGTCGTGCGTCACGCCGACCAGCGCCACAAAACCCCGCTCCACTTCCCCGACGATCTGCCCGTCAACCGTGACGCTGCCGTAACTCACCCGCTGCAAAAGTACCCGCATCGATAGCTCCAAGAAGTTCAAAGTGGCGAGTCAAAAGTTGAAAGTAAGTGCCGCCTATCCGACACCCACTTTTAGGATGTGTCTGCAAACTCATTGTAGCCCTCATCCCCCGTCCCCTTCTCCCTCAGGGCGAAGGGGTG